>DASVWQ010000295.1:0-10986 GCA_036393135.1 Ktedonobacterales bacterium | reverse complement strand
ATGACGCCGACGAGGAAGGCGAGGAAGCCGATGAATCCGTGTGAGTGGTTGGGGTCGAGCATGCCGCTCGTATCGAAGAGCTGGCTCGTGTGGAAGGCCACCACCGTGATGATGGTAATCAGGATGCTGACCACTGATCCGATCAGGCCAATAATCAGCGCGACGACGCGGCCAGCCAGTTTCAGGATTCCCATACGCATTCCTCCCGCCTTGCGATGTGGCGAAACCTTCGCCACGATAGCAGACGGAGCAGTGTACCAGCAAGAATCGCGCCGCCCGCGCCCAATCAGCGGCCCGCTTCTCAGTTGCGCACCCACGTCCAGCGGGTCGCGTTGGCGAATGGCTCATCGGTATCCGTCCAGGCGCGCACAGTGCGCAAGCGCATCCGACAGATACCATCGGTGGCAGGCTCTGGAGCCAGGCGCCCGTACTTGGCGTCCCAGGCCGCGACGATGCGCTCAGCCAGCGCGGCGTCAGTGGTAATGTCCTCAGCCAGCCCCTCGGCGATCACGACATCATCGCCGCTCTCCAGATGCGCGGCGATGGCGGGGTTGACCGCCAGGTTACGCGCCCAGCGGGTGGTGGGCATACCGCTAAAGTAGAGCGCGCCCTCCACCCAGACACCCCACACCGGAGTCACATGCGGGCGGCCATCGGGGCGCGTCGTCGCCAGCCAGTAGTTCCGCGCCTCGCTCAGCCGCCGTTCCACATGGTCCCAGGTGAGGAGCGGCCCGGTCGCATCGCTGAAGCCGTACCCCGACGGCGCCTGTGGACGATCAACCTGTGGATCCGACATGTTGTTCTCCTGTGCGGGCGCTACTTGCGGTCAGACGAGTTGGCCATCCGAGATGGTCAGCACGCGGTCGGCGATGGAGACGATGGTGTTGTCGTGGGTGGCGATCAGCATACCGATGCCCTGTTCGTGGGTGATGCGCTGGAGCAGGAGGGCGATCTCGCGCCCAGTCATCGTGTCGAGGTTGCCGGTCGGCTCATCGGCGACGACGAAGCGCGGCTCGTGGGCCAGCGCCCGCGCCAGCGCCACCCGCTGCTGCTCGCCGCCCGATAGCTCCAGCCCGCGATGTTGCGCGCGTGGTCCCAGATGCACCATCTCCAGCGCCGCCCGCGCCTGGGTCGCGCGCCGCTTGGGCGAGGCGTGCGCCAGCCGCAGCGGCAGTTCGGCGTTCTCCTGCGCCGTCAGCAGAGGGAAGAGGTGCGCGTTCTGGAAAAGCACGCCGACCTCCTCGCGCCGCAGGATGGCCCGCCGCGTCTCGTTCAGCCGCGCCAGATCATGCCCCAGCAGGATCACCTGGCCGCTGGTCGGCGAGTCGATGCCAGTCAGGATGTTGAGCAGGGTGGTCTTGCCAGAACCGGAGCGCCCGCGCAGCGCCACCATCTCGCCTGGCGCCAGCCGCACATCCACGCCGCGCAGCGCATGGACCACGCCGCCGCCGACCTTGAAATCCCGCGTGACGCCGCGCGCCTCGACAATTGGCGCGTTCTCCGGCGCCGGGTGCATCATGCCCATGCTAGACCTCCTCCTGGGTTGGCGCTGGCGGGTTGGCGCCCGCCTCCTCTGGCCAGATCTCCACATGGTCATCGTGGATGCGGACATCGGCGTGACCGTTGAACGGGATGCGGACGAGCGCCTCATGCGGGAGCTGGAGCCGCCCCACGCGGTCGATCAGGATCGACTCGCGATGCGTCTGGCTCGGCAGCCCAATCACGGCGCTGGCGGCGCTTGCGCTTCCCGCGCTCGCGCTGGCCGCCAGCGGCGCGTCGCGGCGCACCGTCTCGGTGCTGGTGCGGCCATCGCGGATGGCGATGGTGCGGTCGGCGCCAGAGGCCACGCTGACATCATGCGTCACGATCAGGATGGTCAGCCCTAGCTCGCGGTTCAGGTCGCGCAGCAGGGCCAGCGCCTCCGCCGCCGTCGCGCTGTCCAGTTCGCCGGTTGGCTCGTCGGCCAACAGGAGGGTTGGCGCGTTGGCCAGCGCCACGCAGATCGCCGCCCGCTGCTGCTCGCCGCCCGAAATCTGGTGCGGGCGCTTGTCGCGCAGTGGCGCGATGCCCGTCCGCTCCATCAGTTCACTGGCGCGCTGGCGGCGCGCACGGGCGCTGGTCCCGCCGAGCATCAGCGGCAGCGCGATATTCTCCGCCACGCTCAGCTCTGGCAACAGATTGCGCCCCGACTGTTGCCAGACATGCCCGGCGGTGAAACAGCGGTAGTTGGTGCGCTGGAGGTCGTTGAGGCGCGTCAGATCGGCGCCCGCCACGACACATCGTCCCGCGCTGGGCGCATCGAGCGCGCCGAGCAGATTGAGCAGGGTCGTCTTTCCGGAGCCGGAGGCGCCCACCAGCGCGACCATCTCGCCCGGCGCAATCTCCAGGTCCAGCCCTTGCAGCGCCACGACCTCCACATCGGTCGCGGAGTAGATTTTGACCAGGTTCTCACAGGTCACGAGCGCGTTGTCCATGCTTCTATTCCCCTCCTGGCTCAGTCTTCGTTCAGCCGCAGCGTCTGGCCAAGCGAGAGCCGCGCGAGGGCGACCATCGTCAGGGCCAGGGCCAGGATGCAGATGACGACTAGCGCGCCCAGCCCCAGCCCCAGCGTGGCGCCGGGGATGACCACCCGCGCGGGCGGCACATTCGGTGTGCGCTGGAAATTGCCGGTGGTCGCCAGCTCTACGAAGATCAGCATCGGCAGGGCGGTCAGCGAGAGGATCCAGCCGAGCGCGACGCCCAGCGCGATTCCCGCCAGATAGATGATCGCCTGCTCCCAGACCAGCATGCCGCGCATTTGGCGCGGGGTCACGCCGATGGCGCGCAGCACCGCGAAGTTGACCAGCCGCCCGCGCGCGTTGAGCCAGGAGCCGACCCAGATGCCGATCAGCGCCAGCAGCAGGGCGACGGCCGCGCCAATCAGCAGCGTGTTGGCGAACTCGATCTGGAGCGGATTGTTGCGCTGGTTGGCGATCAGCGCGCGGGTATCCTGGAGTGAGGTGAGCGCCAGGCTACCTGAACTGAGCGCCTTGCGCACGCTCGCCAGCGAGGCGGCGTCGTCGCGGGTGGCGATCCAGGCGGTGTTGGGCGGCGCGGTCGCGTTGAGGATGATGGTGGTCAGGTCGTGGTGATAGGCCGCCGCGAAGCTCGGATAGTCGGCCAGCACGCCGCCGAAGCCGTCGAACCCGCCGCCGCCCTGCGCGCTGCCATAGACAGTGGGGATGTGCGCGACATGCCCGATGGCGATGAAGTTCATGCTGGTCCGCGAGTAGCCCGGCGGCTGGAGCGCGAACTGCGCGTTCGGCGTCAGTTGCATCTGCTGCCAGGTCGCGTCGTCCACCAGCGCGGGCACGGCGTCGTTGGCCATCGCGCTGGCGCGGGTCGCGCTGAGTTGCGCCATTAGGGCGCTGAGCGGCTGGCTGCTCTCCTCCTCGCTCCACAGCGCCGCCTGGGTGAAGGTCGCCGGATCGACCGCCAGGAGCCGGATCGGGAAACTGCCAGCGCCGGGGCTGGGGTTGACGACGGAGCTATAGCCCAGCGACGCGGCGGTGACGCCCGGTATCTGGAGGTAGCGCGCCGTCAGGTCAGCGGTGGACTGCGTGGCGCCGCTGTTGGCGGGCAACGAACCGGTGAAGTCGGCCCCGGTCTGGAAGGCGGAGACATCGATCAGCCGCTGCGCCTGCGACGCGCTGAAGACCAGTGTGAAGAGCGTGAAGGCGGTCGCCAGCGCCAGCAGCAGCGTCATGCGGATGGGCTGCCGGGGCGCGCGGGCCATCTGGGTGAGCGCCAGCATCGAGGCGGCGCCGCGTCCGCGCGCGGCCAGCCGCGCCACCAGTCCTAGCAGCGGTGGCAACGCCCGCAGGAAGAGCAGCGCCGCCGCCAGCAGCATCAGCAGCGAGGCGATCAGCGCGAGCGGCGAGAGGACGAGCTGAATCGTCGGGCTGACCTGCCGCA
The DNA here is from genome assembly GCA_036393135.1 of Ktedonobacterales bacterium. Classification (GTDB taxonomy): domain Bacteria; phylum Chloroflexota; class Ktedonobacteria; order Ktedonobacterales; family JADMIN01; genus JAKAIY01. The sequence continues at coordinate 7,032 of DASVWQ010000295.1, read as the reverse complement.
CGGCGATGCTATACGCCACGTAGCCCAGCAGCGAGATCACGCCGAAGATCAGGTCGAGGTTGAAGCGCTGCCAGAAGGGTTTGGCGTTCGTGCGGGCGTTCTCGCGCCGCAGCGTGATGATGTTGTTGCTGGCAGCGCGGTTGGTCGAGAAGACCATCGCTATGCCAGAGACGATCATCGCCGCCAGCGCGTACCAGCGCACGTCCCAGGCGATGGCCAGCGGATTGCCGGAGAGCGCCGCCAGCGCGCTCTGGCTCGCCGGGGGCAGCGCCCGCTCGGCCAGCGCCCGCACGATGGGGATGGCGGCGAGCGGACCGACGACCAGCGCGATCAGACTGAGGCCGATGTTGTGCAGGGTGAACATGTTGAAGACCTGGCGGCGGGTCGCGCCACGGCTGCGCAGCGTGGCAATCGCCTCCGCCTGGCGGTCCACCAGCATGTCGGCCACCATCCGCACGAAAAGCAGCACCAGGCCCATCACCTGGAGCAGTAGCAAGAGCAAAGGAATCTGAAGCAGCAATATCTGGATGCGGAATGTGCTCAGCGCCTGGTAGGCGCCAGAGTCGAGGTATAGCCCCTGCATGCCCGATGAGGAGTTGTTGAACTGCCCTGACACGTCTGTCTGCACGCGGTTGAGGCGGTCGATCACGTCGTTGAGCGAGTTCGCGCTGACGTGCGAGCCATCCAGCGCGTAGGCCCAGTTCACAATGGGCGGCGGGCCGTTGAAATTGTTCGGCTGGCCATTCGGGGTGATCCCGTGTTTGGCGTCATACGCCTCCAGAGTCGCGATGACCGCCTGATTGGAAGCCAGCACGGTATAGAAGCCATTGGGACTGAACCCGCCAGGGCCAATCGGACCGCCACCAAACTCGCCAGCGATGCGGGCCGACTGGTTGGTGAAGGTATTGGTCGGGCTGTACAGTCCCACGACGCGCATGGTGAGTGTGCCGGGCGGCTGGTTTGGCTGGGGCGATCCCTGCGTAGGGAGGTGCGTTTGCAGCGTGGAGCCGACACTCACCCCCAGCGCGGTCGCGTCGGTCTGGGTCAGCGCGACCTCCAGCGCGTCGCCTGACGACGCGGGCGCCTGCCCGACGACGATGGTATAGGGCAGGGCGCTCTGGGAGGGATCCGCTGAGGGGTCCACACCGATGATCTGGAGCGTTCCTCCGCCAGTGTTAGCGCCGCTGCTATTGGACGTCACTGTGAGATCAGGCAAGATGATGGAGAATTGCGGCGCGCTCTTCTGCGCGTATGGCCCCATGTCCTGCGCGATGATCTGGTTCAGTTTGTCCTGCGTGTTGTCGATGGCCGCCTGGGTGGGGGCGAAGGCCGAGCCGTTGATGATGATGTGGGTAGCGTCGGCGGGGCCGTTCAGCACGCCGAGGATGCCCGCGCTGAGCGCTACCTGCGAGAAGAGCGGCACGACACAGACGAGCAGCACGGCGGCGATATTGCCCAGCCCGGCGATCAGTAGCAGGCGCCACATCGGGCGCAGACGCCACGCCGCCAGCGTGAACGATGATGGGATGACGCGGGCGCGTCGGCGCCGCTGCGGAGTCTTCACGTCCCTGGCCATCTGTGTGCGGGCCATCCAATGCCTCCTGTACACTTGAGAGATGCGCGGCCGTCTCTCCACTCCTCCCAGTGGCGCGCTTCCTGCTGTGGCGCCGCGCCTATTTCAGCATGCGACCGCCGCTCCTGTCAATGCGAGGAAACACAGGTGGGCGCGAGCGCCAACAAACGGCCAGGCGACCGCCGCTCAGCCCAGACCCGCAGCCAGCTACACGTTGACACTGCCAGGAACACCCGGCTACAATGGGCGTAGCCTGATATGAGGGGACAAAGGCGTTCGCCTCCAGACGCCCGCAAATGCTGGCGCAGACTGATGCGACGCCGAGCGCCATGCCCGGTTGCGCGGCCAGCGCCACGCCCCTCGCCCGATCATCCTCGCCAGCGTGTCAGGTGTAGCTGGCGGGGTCCAGCTAACACTGTCGCGGTCCGCTCACGCGGCGACGCGCCCGACGCCATGCTCCACCCGGATTCCTCCGTGCGACATGCGCTCGCGGTGGGCGGCGCCAGGATATGCCATGATATGCTAGGCTATTCGCGGCGATGCGATGGCCAGTGGCCCAATTGTTGGAGAGGACACACCTCGTGAATATTGTCGTCTGCATGAAGGAGACGCCGTCCATCACGTCGGTCAAAGGCTTCACCACCGACATGCGACTGGAGCGGCGCAAAGAGGACGCGGAGATCAACCCCTTCGATGAATACGCCATCGAGGAGGGTTTGCGCCAGCAGGAGAAACACGGCGGCCAGGTCACGGCGCTCTGCATGGGGCCAGCCACCGCCACCGAGAACATCCGCAAGGCGCTGGCGATGGGCGCGGACCGTGGCGCGCTGGTGACGGATCCCGCGCTGGAAGGTTCCGACGCGATTGGGACCGCGCGTGTCCTCGCGGCGGCGCTCAAGAAGCTCGGTTTCGACCTCGTGATCTTCGGCAGCGCGGCGGCCGACTCCTATGGCGGCGTCGTGCCAGCGGCGGTGGCGGAGTTCCTTGGCCAGCCGCTGCTCTCCTACGCCTCGAAGCTGGAGATCGCCGACGGCTCAGTCAAGATCGAGCGCGCCGCCGAGAGCGGCTACCAGGTCGCCGAGGCGACGCTCCCCGCGCTGGTCAGCGTGATCCAGACCATCAACACTCCGCGCTACCCGACGATGAAGGGCATCATGGGATCCAAGCGGAAGCCCATCGACACCTTCAGCCTGGCCGATCTGGGCATCGACGCCGGGCAGGTTGGCGTGGCGGGCGCCAGGGAGAAGGCTACCAGCGCGTCGCCCGTTGATACCGAGCGCAAGGGTGAAATCTACATGGGCAATGATGGCGCGGCGGACCGCATCGTCGCGTATCTGGTAGAGCAGAAGGTGCTGTAGCGATGGCGAACGATGTGTGGGCGCTGGCGGAGATCGCCAATGGCAAGCTAACCACCGTCTCTCTGCAAGTCGCCTCCAAGGCGGCGGAGCTGGCGGGACAACTCGGCGTCTCCTCCGCCGCTGTGGCGCTGGGGACCAATACGGCCGCCGCCGCCACCGAGCTTGGCGCGGTCGGCGTCAAGACGGTCTATGCCGCCGATGGCGCGGTCTACGATGACTACCTCGTACAGCCGCATGTGGAGACGCTGGCGGCGCTCGTCGAGCAGCATCAGCCGGCGGTGATCTTCTTTGCTGTCTCCAACTATGGGCGCGATGTCGCGGCGCGTCTGGCGGCGCGCTTCGGCCTGGGGCTGGAGTACAACGTCTCTGACGCCACCATCGAGGGCGGCGCGCTGACGGTGACTGTTCCAGCCTTCGATGGCGCGCAGCTGGTCAAAGCGGTCTTTGTCGGCGGCGGAACGAAGCTCGTCGGCGCGCGCCCCAACGCCTTCGAGGTCAATCGCGTCGGCGGGACGGCGGAAGTCGTCAGCGTCGCCGCCGCCAGCGCGCCCGCCAACGGCGCGAAGCTCTCCGCCCCGATCGGCGCCGCCGACGCCGGGGCAGCCGGGCATCTCGCCAAGGCCGCCGATGGCCACGAGTACTGGCAGCCCAGCGCCAGCCAGCCCAAACTCGAAGAGGCGCAAATCATCGTCTCCGGCGGGCGTGGCCTGGGTGGCCCGGCGGCCTTCGCGCAGGTCGAGGATCTGGCGAACGCGCTGGGCGCAAGCCTTGGCGCTTCCCGCCCGGCGGTGGATGATGGCTGGATTCCCTACGCCTATCAGGTGGGGCAGACGGGCAAGACCGTCAAGCCGGCTGTTTACATCGCCGTCGGCATCTCTGGCGCGGTGCAGCACAAATCGGGCATGAGTTCGTCCAAGCTCATCATCGCCATCAACAAGGACAAAGACGCGCCTATCTTCGGCTTCTGCGACCTGGGTGTGGTCGGCGACCTGAACGTGGTCGTGCCACAGCTCACCGCGAAGGTGAAGCAGCGCAAGGGGAGCTAGCTGCCCTGGGCCAGTGCGGGACGGAGTGTTCGCGCCGCCCCGCGCTAGCCCCTCAGACACGGAACATCCACGTGCCCCGCGACTGCGCGGCGGCTGGCGTCGGCGATAGACTCGACGAGTTGTCGGAGGAACACACATGGGTCTCCAGTTCTGGCCGTCGGGCGGGCCAGTGGGCGCGGTCATCTTCGCCATCGTGCTGGTCACGGCGTGGGTGGTCTTCGCCTTGCGCATACGCACGCTCGTGCGACTGATGCTCGCCGGTCGCCCGGAGAACCGCTTCGACCGCATTGGCGACCGCATCAAATATTTCGTCCTGATGGTGCTGGGGCAGCGCGGCGTGCTGCGCGACCCGCTGCCGGGTCTGGCCCACTTCTTCACCTTCTGGGGCTTCATCATCATCCAGCTCGACGCGCTCAACCTCTGGGCGATGGGCCTGGGTTTCAAGCTTCCAGTCATCACCAGCCGCCCCTTCGCCATTCTCCTCGACTTTTTCGTCGTCATGGCGTTCATCGCCATGATCTTCTTCACCTTCCGGCGGGTCGTGCTGCGCCCGCGCCAGCTCCGCAGCGCATCGCACGGGATGGCCGACGCCTTCGTCATCCTGGCGCTGATTACGCTGGTGCTGGTCTCGCTGGCGGGCTTCGAGATCTTCGCCTATGTCGCCACGCGCGGCGAGGAGTGGACGCCGATTGGCGCCTGGCTCGGCGGGATGATGCCCGGCCTGCCCACCTACTCGGCGGCGGCCATCGCCTCGGTGGCGTGGTGGGCCAACGCGCTGACGGTGCTGGGCTTCCTGATGTACCTGCCCTATTCCAAGCATCTGCACCTGCTGGCGACCCCCTTCAACATCTTCTTCCGCAACTACGGTCCGCGCGGCGCCCTCCAGCCCATCGAGAACCTGGAGGAGCGCGAAGACTACGGTGTGCACGAGGTCAACCAGTTCACCTGGAAGCAGCTCCTCGACGGCTACGCCTGCACCGAGTGCGGGCGCTGCAATAGTGTCTGCCCGGCGCTGGCCACCGACAAGCCGCTCTGGCCCAAGGAGATCATCCTCAACGTCAAGGAGGAGTTGCTCGCCAACAGCGAGATCACGCTGGTGGGCGCTGGCGCAGTGGAAGAGGAGGCGCGCCATGAGCCGATGGTTGGCGGCCTCATCAAGGACGAGTCGCTCTGGGCCTGCACCAACTGTGGCGCCTGCGTCGAGATCTGCCCGGTCTCCATCGAGCATGTGCAAAAGATCGACGACATGCGCCGCTATCTGGTGATGGAGGAGAGCCGCTTCCCGCAGGAGGTGACTCCGCTCTTCAACAACCTGGAGCGCAACCAGAACCCTTGGGAGATCAACAACGACAAACGGGCCGAGTGGGCGGCGGGCATGAACGTGCCGACGCTGGCCGAAGACCCCGATGTGGACGTGCTCTACTGGGTCGGCTGCATGGGGTCGTTCGACGAGCGCAACCGCAAGGTGGCCACCGCCTTCGCCAAGGTGATGCAGGCGGCGCACGTCCACTTCGGCATCCTGGGGCCGGAGGAAGCCTGCACTGGCGACCCGGCGCGGCGCATCGGCAACGAATACCTCTACTATGTGCTGGCCACCCAGAACATCGAGACGATCAAGGGCTACGGCTTCGACAAGGGGCCAGCCGAGGGCGAGCACGGCGCCGCCATCCCCAACGGCCCGGCCTATCGTGGGGTCGCGCCGGAGCCAGGCCGCGCCTACAACGTCAAGACGGTGGTGGCGACTTGCCCGCACTGCTTCAACACGATCCGCAATGAATATCCGCAGCTTGGCGGCAACTTCGAGGTGATGCACCACACTGAGTTCATCGACCGGCTGATCTCCACCGGCCAGCTTACCCTGCCTGTGGGCTTTGACCGCCGCAAGCTGACCTACCACGATCCCTGCTTCATTGGCCGCTGGAATGGCGTCTACGACGAGCCGCGCCGCGTGCTGAATGTCGTCAACCGCGAGGGCGTGACGGAGATGGCGCGCAACCGCAACCGCTCGTTCTGCTGTGGCGGCGGCGGCGGGCGTGTCTGGATGGAGGAGAAGATCGGCAAGCGCATCAACAACACGCGCGGGCAGGAGGCGCTCGACACGGGCGCCGAGGCGATGGCGGCGGCCTGCCCCTTCTGCATCACGATGTTCGAGGACGGCATCAAAGCCGTCGGCGCGAACGATCACTTCGGCGTCGAAGACATCTCCGAGATCCTCGCCCGCGCGCTGGAGGCCGCCCCGGTGGCCAGCCAGAGCGACGGCGGCGGCGCCCACGCGCAGTAGCGGGCGGACCAGCGATGCGGGAGCGCGGCGTCCGGGCGGTTGCGCCTTGGCGCCGCGCTCCTGTATGCTTGGCGCGGCGCCTGATACACCGGCCGGAAGTCGTTTCGCCTGATGAAGGAGCCAGCATGCGAGACATGCGTGAGATTCGCTACTACGCCAGCATTCCCAAGCTGCTGCTTCTGCTCATCGGCAGCGCCGCGTTTGTCGCGATTGGCTGGAGCATGCAGCGAGTCGGAGACAATCTGGTCTTCGCCTGGATGGCAATCGTGCTCTTCGGCCTTTGCGCGCTGGTCGTACTGGCGATGCTCATCTTCGCTGTGGTCTTGCGCCAGCCACTGCTTGTCATCAACTCCGCTGGCATTACCGCGCGGCAGGCGCTTCTGCCGTGGTGGAGGACGGCCTTTGTGCCCTGGCCCGACATCGCGCGCATTCGCGTTCGCACGGTGAGCGGCGCCAGCGCGACCTCTATCTCCCAGCTCCTGATCTATGCGCGCAACCGCGACCGCTATAACCCCTCGGCGCGAGGGAGGCGCTTCGTTGACGCCCATGCCCCAATCTTCCAGGGCGTCGCGCTTTCGGCGCCGTTCGCGCTCCTGCTGACCTGGGCCAGCCGCAAGCGTTGCCTGGCCGTGGTGGAGCGCATCAAGCAGACCTTCGCGCCGGAGATCATTCAATACAACATCACGGTGGATGATGCGTGAGCGGCGGCGCGTGATGCGCTAGCCTGGACGCGCCGCGCCCAGGGACGCTGACGGCTCAGGGCGCGCTGGGTGC
>DASVWQ010000294.1:0-5093 GCA_036393135.1 Ktedonobacterales bacterium | reverse complement strand
GCCACCACGACGTGACCTTCAACCAGCTTGTCGGGGTGGACGCGCAGACGATCCTCGCGGGCAGCGGCTACGCGGGCTGAGCGATGGCTAATAGTCGCCCGGCTCGTCCGCCATCCGCACGATGCGCGGGGTGAACTTGCCAAGGACCTCGACCAGCTCGCTCTGCGCCGCGATCACCGCCTCGATGTCCTTGTACGCCTGGGGTGACTCGTCCACCCCGCCGCCCAGCAGCGTGACGCCGCGCGCCTTCAGGTAGCGGTCGCGGTCGGCGCGGCTAATGCTGTTGACGGCGGCGTGGCGGCTCATCCGGCGTCTATCATGTTTTTGTGGGTGGTTGGTATACACGCCTAAAAGAGGGCGTGGTTCGGGCATTTTGCTCGAGCAAGGACGTATAAATATCGTACTTTCGTCGCAACTTCCTTGTGCTGTCTTGATAAAGTGCGGCCATGAGAGCCGCAATTTGTCTGTTTCCATTCATGTAGAAGACTGAGATCTTCGTCTCGCCATGGCTGTTTTTCGCCTTTACAACTTTCTGAGGGCGGGCGTTCATTCTTGCTTGCGCCCAATCCTGGAACGCCTCCAATAGAGCTTGGCTTCCAGCTAGCGAGAAACGATACTCTAACACAAGGCCGGAGCCCTTCCTTTGCGTTGCTAGGCATCCATCACCATCAAACACGCCTCTCCAAAAGTGCTGCGAGTGCTGTTTTGGAATGGATGGAAGTGTTTCAATACCAGATTTTTGAGGGTGTATGCCTATTTCCATAAGTCTTCGCGCGAGGTACTTTGAATACCAAGTGAGCTTTATTGCTTTATACTCCCCATATCCGTCTAAATGTGTTGAGATGGTTTGCGGTACTCTTGATCCGCCCATATCGTGTTCTAATGTCAGTAAGTGGTCAACGTCCCCAGTTTGAAGCACAACCTGCAAAGCATAGTTGCCTGTGTTTTCATTCCATAGGATACAGCCATCAGCTACGATAAAGCCCAGCCAATAAGCCTTGGCCTCTGTGTCGATCACATCAAAGTACTGCTCAAATGGTCGAAGGTTTGCCGTTAATTGTATTCGTTTGCTGTGATTTTGGTAATCCTCATTCATGGAGTGTTTCTCCCGTTTCATGAAACTAATGTGTTACACAGACCCTCGTGATGAAAGAAATACGCGGCAATTGGAAAAAGAGGAAGGCGAGAAATCGCCCTCCTCCTAATGAGTTGCGCCTAGCGAGCACAGAATTCAATAGTTCCCCAGCTCGTCCGCCATCCGCACGATACGAGGAGTGAATTTGCCGATGATCTCCGCAAGATCACTTTGAGCTGTTATCACGTTCTCGATGTCCTTGTAGGCTTGAGGAGCTTCGTCTACACCGCCGCCGAGTAGCGTGACGCCGCGCTCGCGCAAGTATTGGTCACGGAGACTTCTGGTGATGCTATGAAGGGCGGCAATTCTGCTCATAGCTCTCCCAGCGCCGTGAGATGCTGAGTTCAAGGCTTTGGCTTCCCCGCGCCCGCGTACGACATAGCCCGCATCGCCCATAGATCCCGGGATGATACCGAGCATACCCTTTGCCGCAGGTGTCGCGCCCTTGCGGTGAACGACAGCGTTTTCGCCATCAGCGAGCGGTTCCAATTGAGCGAAGTTATGGACGTTTTCGACAACCGCGACCTCCTTCAGGCCGAGCGCCGCCGCGACCCGCTGGTGGATCACATAGTGGTTGGCGGAAGCGAAGCGGCCTGCCAGCTCCATCGACATCCAGTATTCCTGGCCCGCCTCGCTGGCCAGCGGGAGCCACGCCAGCCGCCGCAACTCGCTCGCCAGCCCCTGCCGCTCGCGCGCCGCGACATCGGTGAAGACGTGGGCGATCTTGAAGCCGACGCTGCGTGAGCCGCTGTGCGAGAGCAGGGCGAGGTATTCGCCCGCCTTCAGCCCCAGCGCCTCGTCATCGGCGTAGAGGCGAAAGACGCCCCACTCGACAAAGTGGTTGCCGCTGCCCGACGTGCCAAGCTGCTGGCTGGCCTTGAACTGGAGCGACTGGAGCAGGCGCGTCGCCTTCCAGGTCGGGTCATCCAGCACGTCATGATCGGGATAGTCGCCGCGCTCCCAACCCTCGCGCTGGCCGAAGCGCGTGCGCTCGATCAGCGAGCGGCGGAAGTCGCGGGCGCGCTGCCCCAGCAGATGCGGCGAGACGGGATAGACCGAGAGGCGCATCCGGCAGGCGATGTCCACGCCGACGGCATAGGGAATTACCGCCTCATGTGTGGCGAGGACCCCGCCAATCGGCAGGCCATAGCCGGGGTGCGCGTCGGGCATCAGCGCGCCCGCGACGGCGACGGGCAGCCGCAGCGCCTGCTCCATCTGGCTGATGGCGGCAGGCTCGATCTGCTCGCCGCCCCAGACGCTATAGTCGGCGGGGCGCTCATGCAGCGGCTGCTCCTCCGTCACCTCCGGCGCGCTGCGACGGATCGCCTCGCGCGCCAGCGCGGCGAAGCGCGGGTCAGCCAGCCAGGCGCCGGGGCGCTCGCGTACCGCCGCCAGCGCCGCCAGAATCTCGTCCTGGGTCAGCCCCTCGCCCGCCAGCCGTTCGCCAGCGGTCTTGGCCAGCCCGATGATCTTGCCAGCGGGCCAGCCGTTGGCTTTGAGTATCTTTCCAGTCAACATAACGTGGTGTGTCCTTCACGGCGCCGCTGGGCCCGGCGTTGGGGTGGTGGCGCCGCCGCGCAGGAACGCGGAGACGGCCGCCCCTGGATGCGGGGATGCGGCGCGGGTGTGTGTGGTTCCAGAAGCCATGAGGTCGCATGGAAGCCACTTGCGGGGGCGTCCGCGCTCCTTCGGGTGGGCGATGGGCCGCCGCAGGGTTATGCGGTCGGCGCCCAGCGGATGGGGAGGAGCTGCCGGAGGCCCGCCACACGCGGGGCGACGAGCGGCCAGGGCTGGCGCTGCTCTCGCGGTGTGGTCATGGGAACATCTCCTCAGTTATCGCGTCTGGAACGGGAACACCGGACGGGCGCGCATCCGTGGCGCGCCGCCGCCGTGGCTCAACGGGGACCGCTGGCGAAGACGCGAGCGCGAGCGGTCGGCGCGTGGGACTGTACCACACGCCAGCTATGCGCCGCAAGGGGTGAGGTGGGGATGCGTGGGCCACAGCCGCCAGCCCTACGCGCGGCCCACCACGACGAGGATACCCTGGGCGGCAAGCTGCCCGGCCAGGCGCATGATGTTCAGCTCCGGGACACGCATCTGCTGACTCATGGCCAGCAGCGAGGAGACGCCATCGACATAGGTGAGCAGACTCCACTGTTCGCGCGTCACCTGGATCGGCTCGCCGTTCGGGTTGACCTCGGCGAAGTCCACCACGCTCTCAGGCGCGAGCGGTGGCGGGGTGCGGCTGACGCTCTCGGTCACGCGGCGCTGGGCCTGCTCGATCAGCGCGGTGACGGAGAGCGGCAGCGCGACCCGCCCGGCCGGGATCAGCACGCCATCTTCGAAGAGAAAATCGCCATCGGGCCACGAGAACGCCGAGCCGAGCAGCGTCACGGCGTCGTCGGTGGTCCAGACGCGCAACTGCTCCTGAGTGAGGATACGGGCGCTGATCAGCGCGCGGACGGCCTGCACATCGGGCAGGCTCTGCGCCTGGGCGGCGGGTAGCCCGGTGGCGCGTTCGAGCTGATCCTGGGAGATGAGGCCCGCCCGCAGGAACTGCTGCGCCAGCGAGAAGTTGACGCCGGAGCGCTCGACCAGCAGGAGCTGCCCGCCAGAGAAATAGATGCCGCCCTCCAGCCCGTTGAAAGCCAGGCGCAAACGTCCGGTGCGCTGTCCACTCTCGATGGCGTGCAGCACATTGGGCAGCGCGAACTGGCGCAGATTTCCCATCAACGGCATGCGGATCGCTCCTCCTCTGGCGCTGGGGACTGGTGGGCGGGCGCGTGGCGCGCCCCTCCGAGTATACCGCATGCGCGACGCGACGGCGCCCGCCACGGCCAACCATGTGCGACGAGCCGCCTCAGCGCTTCCAGAATGGCTTTACCTATACTGCGTGTTTTCGCTGGACGACAGTACGCTGTTGTACCTGGCCGTGACGACACGCCAGTCAGAGCCGTCTTGTATCGCAGCGGGATATATTTACACGCCTCTCTGGTATTCAGGCGCGATGGTTCCCTTCCGACAATCTGACGGCAGAGTACAGCCTCATCCCCGTCCAGGACTGAGTTGGTGGCGCGACTATCGCATGCTCCCCAGGCGCCCTCTATCTCCCCATCCAGACGAGACGCCATACCTCTGGTGGCGCTCTGTTCTCATGCGCAGGCCAATGCGATGTTTCAAAGGCAGGATTCCTAGTGATCTGGTCTTCGCTCGATGTGATCTCTATCGTGCTGACAATCCATGCACTGCTGTCACTCCGCTTCATGCTCTATGCCTGGGAGACAGGCGAGCGGTTGGCCGAGAGTGGCGCGCCATCGTCCTTTTCGCCGCCCAAACTCTCCTTCACCGTGTTGCTGCCAGCGCGCCACGAGGAAGCTGTCATCTACGACACCATTCGGCAGGTCTGGCGCGCGAAGTATCCACACCAACTCTTGCAGGCGCTGGTGATCTGCCATGTAAATGATACGGCGACCATCGCCGAAGCTCAGCGCGCCATCGCCGATATTGGCTCGCCGAATGTCCGCCTGGTCACGTTCAGCGACACACCCATCAATAAGCCGCACGGGTTGAATGTGGGCCTGCGTCACGCGACGAACGACATTGTGACGGTCTTCGACGCGGAGGACGACATTAGCCCCAACATCTTCAACGTCATCAACTCGCGCTACTTGCAGGAGGAGTTGGGGCCGGGAATCATCCAGTCGGGAGTGCAACTCGTCAATTTTCGTGACCACTGGTTTGGCCTGCACAACTGCCTGGAGTACTTCTTCTGGTACAAAAGCCGACTGCACTTCCATGCCGAGATTGGCATGATGCCGTTGGGCGGTAATACGGTCTTCATCCCACGAAAGCTGCTGGAACAGGTGGGCGGCTGGAATGACGCCTGCCTGACAGAGGACGCCGAGTTGGGCATCCGCCTGAGCCTGCTGGAGCAGCCCATCCGCACGATCTACGAGCC
>DASVWQ010000293.1:0-7885 GCA_036393135.1 Ktedonobacterales bacterium | reverse complement strand
GTGCGCAAGCCGCCGTTCTTCGAGGGCATTACGCCGGAGCCGCAGCCGCGCGGGAACATCAGCGGGGCGCGCACGCTGGTCTCGGTCGGTGATTCGATTACCACTGACCACATCTCGCCCGCTGGCTCGTTTCCGACAGCCAGCCCGGCGGGGCAGTATCTCATCGAGCATGGTGTGCAGCAGCGCGACTTCAACAGCTACGGCGCGCGACGCGGCAACCACGAGGTGATGATGCGCGGGACGTTCGCCAATATCCGCCTGCGCAACCTGCTGGCGCCCGACAAGGAGGGCTACTGGACGACCTACCTGCCCGCTGGCGAGGAGATGACGATCTACGACGCGTCGATGCGCTACCAGCGTGAGGGAACGCCGCTGATTGTCATCGCGGGCAAGGAGTATGGCTCTGGCAGCTCGCGCGACTGGGCGGCGAAGGGTCCGCTGCTGCTGGGCATCCACGCGACCATCGCCGAGAGCTACGAGCGCATCCACCGGAGCAACCTGGTCGGCATGGGTATCCTGCCCTTGCAGTTCCAGCCTGGCGAGAGTCGTGACAGCCTCGGCCTGACCGGACGCGAAACGTATGACATCGTGGGCATCGATGGTGAGCTGAAGCCGCGCCAGCTCGTGACGGTGCGCGCGACGGGCGATGATGGCGCGGTCAAGGAGTTCCAGGCCATCGCGCGCCTGGACAGCCCCATTGACATCCGCTACTACCACAATGGCGGCATCCTGCTCACCGTGCTGCGGCGGCTCGCGGCGGAGGGCAAGGCGCAGGCCTAGTCGCGCGGCCCACAGCGCGCGGGCGCGGCCCCACTCTCCAGCCGGGAAGCGGGGCCGCGTCTGCGTGTGCGCCACCAACGGCGCATGCTGGCCGTGCGCCAGATGGCGCCTCGATGGTGCTATAATTCGCTGAGTTTGCCAAGGTCCGCGCTGCGCAACCTGCCTCGTCGGCGGCGTGAGCGGTGGGCATGGATGTGACAGCGCGCCGGGCTATATCGCTGGCCTGGCGCGGCGTGGAGGCGCTCGACGCTCGTGAGTCAACAGACAATTGCCGCTGAAGCTGGCGGAGCCGCGTCGCACAGCGCGGGGGAGCACGCGGGGCGTCGCCTGGGCGCGCTGCTCTGCTGGGCAGTGGTATTCGCCGACATCGGCACCTCGGTCTACTATACTCCTGGCATCCTCTTCGGGCAGTTCGGCCACCTTGCGGGTTTCTTCGTCACCCTCACCCTCATCGCCTTCGTGCTGCTGGCGCTCAAATACGCCGAGGTCAGTGTGCGCTTTCCGGAGGGCGGTGGCGTCGTCACCGTCTCGGCCCGCGCGCTGAATCCGTGGATGGGCGCGCTCGGCGGCATGTTCATCCTCGTGGACTACTTCCTCACGGCGGCGATCAGTTCGCTCTCCGGTCTGCAATACTTCCAGGATGTCTACCCCGCCATCAAGCCGTATGTGGTGATCACCACGATCATCGTGCTCATCCTGCTGGGTTTGTTGAACTGGTGGGGCATCCGTGAGAGCGCCACCGTCAGCCTCTACATCGCCATCGCCGCGTTCGTCAGCGATATTGTGATCCTTGTCGCGGTCGTCGCGACGGTGCCACTGCATGAGATCGTCACGCTTATCGGCGGCATCTTCTCCGGCTCAGAACTCACGCCAATCACCATCCTGACGGGCTTCGCGGGGGCGTTCCTGGCGTTCTCAGGTCTGGAAAGCATCTCGCAGCTCTCGCCCGTCATGCAGCGTCCACGCAGCCGGGTCGTCACCATCGCGCTGAGCCTGGTCGTCATCACCGTGGGCGTCACCAGCCCACTGCTGACGATCCTCTCGACGACCCTGCTGGATGGCAAGCACAGCCATCTGCTCGCCCACCAGATCGCCAATATCGACCCAAACCAGTTCATCTCGCAGCTTGGGACAGCCGCCGCCGGGCCGATCATCGGCATCGCCACTGCCGTCATCGCATCAGCCCTGCTGATCTTCGCCAGCAACACTGCCATCATCGGCACCTACCACGTCTTCCTCGCGCTCTCGCGGATGAGCTTCTTCCCGAAGTTTGTCGAGAAGAAGGACAAGTTCCGCGAGACGCCCTACATCTCCATCGCGTTGGCGACGGGCATCCCGATTGCGATCCTGCTCTTCGCCAATGGCCAGATCGACCTGCTGGGCCAACTCTATGCGTTCGGACTGCTCGGCGCGTTCGCGCTGACCTGCGTCTCGGTGGACGCGCTGCGCTTCCGTGAGCGGCGCGGCGGTAAGCAGGTCACGCTGCACGAGGAGGAGGAGGAGGCCGAGGCCGCCGAGGACGCCCGACTCGCCGCGGAGGCTGGCCAGCCGCTCGCGCAGGCGACGGCACCCACATCGTATAGCGATGTAGACGACGATGACGAGCTTGACGTGACGGCAGGCGCGCCTGCCACGTCGCGCGGGCAGGCGTTGAAGGCGCTCTCCGAGGCATGGACGCGCGCATGGCCGACCATCAACTTCGCGCTGGGCATTCTCACGACGATTCTGGTGGTGACGGCGTGGGTGACGAATCTCATCTCCAAGCGCGATGCGACGATCTTCGGCGGCAGCCTTACGGTGGTGGGCATGGGCATCGCTATCTGGCACTACCGGACCCAGAGCCGCGCGGGTACGAGCGTCGTCGAGCCGACCTGGGCGCTCTCGTATCTGCCAGATTCCGTGCTGGCTATCGTGCGGACAGGCGCGAAGGACAACAAGGCGATCATCGAATCGGCCTTCCGGGCGGCGCACGGACGCAAGACGCTGGTGCTGTTCCTCTCCAGCGAGGCCCCGCCAGAGCCGCGCTTCATGCAGATCAGCGACCCCGCGCTGCGTGATGAGCAGGCGCAAGAGGCGTTCAGGCTGGCGCGGAGTCTCGGCCAGCAGCAAGGCGCGCCCGTCCAGGTCTACTATCGCATCGGAGGTATGGCGTCTGCGGCGGCCTTCTGGCGTGTGGCGCGGTCGCAGGAGGTCGTGGCCGATCGGACGACGGCCAAGGACTTCGCGGGCTATGTGTCGCCGACCTATATCCGCTACCGGCTGCATGGCGAGGCGGAGGTCGTTCACGTGATCCTGCGTCCGCGCGAGGAGGCGAACGGCGCCACGCTGGCTGCCGCGCCTGCCGTCACCTCTGCGTCGCTGGTGGCTCCAGCGGGACGGGCGCAGCCGAGCGGGCAGGCCGCCGCTGAGCAAAGCGACGCCAGCGATGAGGTCTTTGATGAGGAAGACCTGCGTAGGGTGGATGACCCGCATGCCCTCGCGCCAGGACGCGGCGGCCGCCCGGCCAGCCCGGAACCCGCGCAGCAGTTCGCAGAGGCGCCACTTCCGGACCATGAGCATGTCGGTGATACCAAGCCGCGCCACAAGGTGAAGATGGCGTCTGGTATGGGGCCGGGCCAGTCGGGCATTACCGCCATCCCGCGCCCCGCGCCCCAGGCGCCCCGCGCCACGCGCATGACGGAGCCGACGCCTATCGAGTCCGATGACGATGAGGTGGCAGGCTGGATTGGCATGATGGACGAGCCGGAGAGCGCCGCGCCAGTATCGCCGAGCGAGTCGGAGCCAGCCAAAGTTGATGATCCATCAACACCAGACAAATAGCCGCCCGCAACGGTAGATCACGTTGCGGGCGGTAGTTGCTGGCCGGGTTGCGCGACGCTCGCGCTACTCGTAGTTGTCCATGTTGAGCAGCTCGCGCACGTTGCGGGTCGCGGTGGCCACGTCGTCGCCGAGGTAGACTCCGGAAAGCCTGCGTCGTAGCTCCGGGCTGCGGGCAAAGACTGTCCCCCAATAGGCGAAGATGGGCTGCGGCGCGAGCGACTCGGCCAGGCGCTTGTTGATGCGGGCAAGCGCGCGGAGGCGGTGCGAGGTGGTCGCGGTCAATGCGATGACCGTTGGCGGGATGGGCCATGTCTGCTGGGTGAGCTGATCGCCATCAACGCCGCGTCCCAGGTAGGCGACCCGCAGCCCCGCCCGACGCCAGAGCACGGCCAGCAGGAGCGCGCCAAAGTCGCTCGTCTCATTCGGCGCGCAGCCGACCACCGCGAGCGGCGCGCCCAGCGGCTCTGAGGTCGAGTGGTAGACGCTATGCAGGAACGTTCGCAGGTAGTTCAGCGCGAAACGCTCCTCCGGGTTGGTCAGCTCGCTCTTGGACCACAGATCCGCGATGCGCTGCTCAGCAGGCTGTATCAGCCCGATGCAGACATTCTCCACCCCGTGCGCGCGGAGGGCCTCCATGAGCACGGCGTTGGCTCGCGCGGTGTCGAAGCGCGCGAATGACTGGAGCAACTGGGCGATGGCTGGGCGCAACTCGCGCAGGCTGTTGAGCGACTGGCTCTGGCTTGGCCCGCGCAGGGGCTGGACGGCCGCTTCCATTGGCGCGCTGTAGATGCCGCCCAGACGACCAGAGAAGCCGCCGGCCTGGGGCTGCGCAGCGTAGTTGGTCGCGGCGTAGGTGTTTGCGGCGAGGGCGCCTGATGACCCACCCGCGCGCACGGCGGGCGTTGGGTAGCGCGGCGGCGGCGCGTTCCACTGCGCGCCCGAAGCGCCATACGGCATCGTGGGATCCGGGATCGGACGCGAGCCGCTGGCGTTCGCGTTCATCGTCGGGGGGAGTGGTGGATACTGATTGGGTAACGCGCCTGCGTTCAGGTCGGGATAGCCGACATTGCCACCGGGATAGGTTGCGCCGCCCAGCGCGCCGGTCGGCGCGCCACGCGGGGCAGGCCCGCTGAAGGCGGCTGGATTGAGCGCGCCGGTGCTGAGCGCGCCGGTGCTGAGCGCGCCACTGCTGAGCGCACCGCTGTTGAGCGCTTCACTGTTAAGCGCGCCGGTGCTGAGCGCGCCGCTGTTGAGCGCGCCGCTGTGCAGGAAACCTGTCCCGCTCTGGCCGCGTTGCGCGGCGATCAGACGTGCGGCGGCCTCCTGCGACGATTCACCCGCGATCACCATCTCCTTGAGCCAGAGCAGCGCCACCAGGTCACGCTCGGAGCGTCGGCGGCGTTTGTCAGCTTCGGGATTCGTCTCGCCAGAGGAGATGCCAAGCTGCTGCTCCCAGGACCACAACGTGAGGGGGCGCACCTTGACCAATGTTACGAGCGTGTTCGCGTCGTAGACAGGTGTATCCGGGAAATGGGCGAGTATTGGGGGTTCCATATTTAGCGCCATTCCTCGCTGGTTTCGCTGACCGAAGTCAGGAAATGGGCCATCTTGAGGATAATTTTGCGACATGTATGCCTCCACACAACAACCCTACACACTTCGGACGCAATCTGTGCTAGCGGACATCAACCATGCGTCACGCGGGGAATCGGGGTCTGCAGGAAAGTTCCTATAACGGGCAGTATAACATATGAGAGCAACAGTCTGCCTGTGTTATTGTCTAGTGAGAACGAAATTTCTCTATCGGCGAGACTGGTCGTGGACGCCGATGCTGGCGCGGGGGATGGCTGGCGTCATACTATAGGGTAACACGGTCTCGAACCCCGGACAGCGCGGTTGAGATCACCAGCGGGCGCGGCAGGCGTCCCTGCGCGTGAGTCAGGAGCAGGCCCTATGCGACTACGGATTCTGTCAGTCTCCTATCGTTTTGGCAGCGTGTCCTCCGGACTTGAGCCACACTATCTGGACTTGCGCGAGGCCATGACATCGGCCACGCCAAGCTATTCATACCCGCGCGTGGCCTCGTGGCGCCCGCCCGTGGACATGCATGAGACCAGCGAGGCGATGCTCATCAAGGTCGAGGTCGCGGGCCTTCAGGAAGATGACATCGAGGTGTCGCTCTATCCGAACGCGCTGGTGGTGAATGGCGTGCGGCGCGACGATGACGACCACGATGAGGCGACCTGCTTCCACGCGGCGCAGATCAATTACGGCCTCTTCCATCTGGAGGTCGCGCTGCCGACAGCCATCCACCACGACGCGGTGCTGGCAAACTACCGCGATGGCTTCCTGCGCATCCGGCTGCCCAAGGTGGCGACGACCGGATCTGGATCAGAAGGCCCCGGCGAGCAGTCCCGCGCGGCGATCGAGAGCGCCGACTCACTGCGTTGGCAAGCGGGGGCGCGCGTGGCGTCCTGATGGCGCCACTTGCCCCATTCCACCGTACTTATGAATAGTAACGTTCCGGGGCGCCATTCCCTCGCGGCCCGCACATGTCTGTGGCATGCGCGCCGGGCTGAGTGGCGGAGGTGATGGCGCGCGACCGGGGAGCGAGGAGATAGACGGCCATGTATGACGATCCCACTGATAGCCGAGACGACCTGCCGCCGCCACGCGACGAGCAGACCCCTGAGTCGGCTCCTGAGCCAGCTGAGACGCCGCGCAGCGAGACTGGTGATGAGACTGGCGCCAACCATCCCACGGCGGACGAGACCCCGGCTGCCCCGGATTCCGCTCCAGATTCCGCCCCGGCGCCTGCCAGTGAGCCTGCCAGCGAGCCTGCGCCCGTCGCGAGCGAGGCGGAGCCAGCGCCTGAGTGGGAGCAGACGAGCGAGGCTCCGGTAGGGGAGGCGCGCAGCGAGATCGAGCCGGAAGTCGAGATACCTGACGAGCTGCTGGTATTGCCGCTGCGCGAGACGGTCGTGTATCCCTTTGCGGTCGTGCCGCTGGCCATCGGCAAGGAGCGCAGCCTCCGCCTGATCGATGAGGTGATGCGCGGCTCGCGGTTGATGGCGCTGGTCGCGCAGAAGGAGTCGGAGGTCGAGGAGGCTGGCCCCGACGATTGCTATCGTGTCGGCGTGATCGCGCGCATCGCCCGGATGCTGCGGCTGCCCGACGGTACGATGAACGTCATCGTGCAGGGGCTGGATCGCGTCGCCATCACCGAGTTCACCGAGTCGGAGCCGCTGCTCAGAGCGCGCGTGCGACGGTCGCCGGAGACGTTGGAGGATGGCGTCGAGATCGAGGCGCGCACCCGCACGGCGATTGACCTCTTCCAGCGGCTCGTGAACCTGGTGCAATATCTGCCCGACCAGCTCGCGATGGCCGTGATGAACTTCGAGGACCCGCGCCAGGTGGTCTATCTCATCGCTGGTAACGCCCAGATGGACCTGGAGTTGCGCCAGGAATTGCTGGAGATAGACTCGGTGCGCGACAAGCTTGACCGCGTGACCGCCTTCCTCGCCCGCGAACTGGAAGTGCTGGAGCTGGGCAAGAAGATTCAGAGCGAGGCCCAGGAGGAGATGGGCAAGGTCCAGCGCGAGTACATCCTGCGCGAGCAACTCAAGGCGATCCAGAAAGAGCTGGGTGAGGAGAGCGAAGAGGCTGCGACGATCAACGAGCTGCGCGACCAGATCGAGCAGGCCAGCATGAACGACGAGGCGCGCAAGGAGGCCCAGCGCGAGCTTTCGCGGCTGGAGAAGATTCCCAGCGCCTCGCCCGAATACTCTGTCATTCGTACCTACCTGGAGCTACTGATCTCGCTGCCGTGGAACAAGAGCACGGGCAAGCCGATCGATGTGGCCCACGCCCGCGTCGTGCTGGACGAGGACCACTACGACCTGGAGAAGATCAAGGACCGCATCCTCGAATACCTCGCCGTGCGCCGCCTGAAGGAGGATCGCCAGCGCGAGGCCGCTGAGGCTGCCGCCGCACAGGCCGAGGCCGACGCGGCTAGCGAAGACTCGTCCACGCCTCCGCCGACGCCCGCCAGCGAGCGCGCGGTGAATCGCGAGCCAATCCTCTGTTTCGTCGGGCCGCCAGGGGTGGGTAAGACCTCGCTGGGCCACAGCATCGCGCGGGCGCTGGGGCGCGAGTTCGTGCGCCTCTCGCTTGGCGGCGTCCACGATGAGGCCGAGATTCGGGGCCACCGTCGCACCTATATTGGCGCGATGCCGGGGCGCATCCTCCAGTCGTTGCGGCGGGCAGGGACCAATGACCCCGTGTT
>DASVWQ010000292.1:0-22842 GCA_036393135.1 Ktedonobacterales bacterium | reverse complement strand
TAGCCTCCGCGCCAGCGGCCACCACGCCGCCTGCGAGTCCGGGGGTAATCCTGGCGAACACCATTTGAAGGAACGCGGGGCGCCCCTCTGGCGCCCCGTTTTTGCGCCGTCTCAGCCAGCGTCCGTCACGGCGGCGTCCAGGGGCTTGGCGTCCGGTTCAGCCTCCGCGACCACCTCCGGCTCGGCGGGCGCTGTGGCCTCCAGAGCAGCCTCCGCCACAGCCGCAGCGCCCTCCGCGACCATCTCTGGCGTCGTCTCTGGCGTCGTCTCTGGCGTCGCGTCTGGCGTCGCGTCTGGCGTCGTCTCTGGCGCGTCGCTGGCGGCGGGCGCGGCGTCCTCCCCATCATCCCCATCAGTGGGCGCTGACTCGCCGTTGGTGTCGAGGGCCATCTCGCCAGCGTCGGTGTGGCCCTCGTGTGGCGCATCCGCGAGGGGCGTATCGAGAGCCGCATTCGCCGCAGCCGCGTCTGGCGCGGGAGCTGTCTCAGTAGGCGGCTCATAGGGGATCAGGCGGGGAGTGGAGAAGACGGGGCTATGCGGCTCGCCGCCTCGCAGCGGGCTGGAGTCGCGCGCGGCGCCCACGCCCAATCCGCCGGAGGTCTGGGCGGCGCTCTGCACGCCTGGGCCAAGCGTGGCGGAGGCTCGCGCCCGCGCGCCGAGCGGGGTGGAGACGCCAGCGCCCTGCGCATACGGTGGCTGCTCGGGCGGTTGCGGATGGCCAGCGCGCGGGAAGCTCGGCCCCGGCGTCGTCTCCTGGAGCAGCGCCCGAACATTCGGCTCCTGGGGCGCTGGCAGGTTGACTACGGTAATCGGCAGCGTGGCGGCTTCGGCGTCGGCGCGCCACGCTGGCGGCGCGGTTGGCGCCAGGCTACTCGGCGTGAAGAGCCGGTCGGAGCGCGGCGCCATCTCCGGCGTGAGCTGCGGCGCCAGCGGACGCGATGCGTCGGCCACCTGGCGCTGCGGGCCGCGCGCCTGCTCGCGAAGCTGGAAGACGCTGATCTGCCGCTGGAGCGCCTCCGCGAGGTCTACCAGATAGTCCATCGAGGCGCGGGCCTGCTCCATGCTGTCGCTGGTCTGGGTCGAGATGGCCGCCAGATCCTTGATGGCGGCGGCTACCTGGTTCGCCACCCGCGCCTGCTCGCTGGCGATGTCGTTGATCTGCTGCACATCGTCGGCGAGGCGCTGGTTGAGCTTGTCCACCGCCGTCAACGCGCTTCCCGCCTGCGTCACCAGCTCCGACTGCAAGACCACCTGCTCGACACTGTGCTCGATCTGCACGATGACCTGGTGCGCGTCGTTCTGCACACCCTGGATGCGCCCCTGAATCTGGCGGGTGGCCTCGGCGCTGCGCGTGGCGAGGTGCCGGATCTCCTGCGCGACAACCGCGAAACCGCGTCCATGCTCGCCCGCGCGGGCCGCCTCGATGGAGGCGTTGAGAGCCAGTAGATTGGTTTGCGCCGTGATGTCGGTCACGAGTTGCACGATGTCGCCGATCTCCTGCGCGCTCTCGCCCAGTCGCTTGACCTTCTTCTTCGTTCGCAGGGTCTGCTCGCGCACGCTCGCCATACCCTCGCTGGCCAGCAGCGCGTTGTCGCTGCCCGCCCGCGAGAGGTCGCTGGCCTCACGCGCGGCGACGTTCGACTGGCTGGCCGTGGTGGCGATATGCAGCACATTCTGCGACATGCCATCCACCGCTGTCGAAAGCTCCAGGATGCGCTCGGCCTGCTCGTTGGCGCCCTCCGAGAGGAAGGTGGCGGCGGCGCGCACCTCGCTGGCGTGCTGGTTCACCATCTCGCTTGCCGCCTGCGCTTCCGCCAGAATCGCGTTGAAGGCGTCGAGCACGTCGTTGAGCGAGACAACCAGCGGGTCGAGCGCGTTGTTGAGCAGGGGTACGGGCAGGCGCAGGTCGCGGTTGCGCGCCAGCTCCAGGTGATAGCGAAGCTGACGCAGCCCCTGGCCGAGCATCTGGCGCTCCTGCTCGCGCTCAGAGAACATGCGACTGGTGTCGATGGCCAGCGCCGCCTGGTTGGCGAATAGCTCGGTGATCTCGATGGTCTCCAGCGAGGGGATGAGGCCATCGTCGGGCTGATCGAGCGAGAGGATGCCCAGCAGCCGCCCGGTGCGCGGGCTAATCAGCGGCACCAGCAACACGTCTTCCGGGTCCCAGGCCTGCGCTGGGTTCGTCGCATGGGGGACGGGGTGTGGCGAGGTCGTCTCGACCACCCCGCCAGCGGATTCGAGCACATGGCGGTACTGGTGGGGAATGAAATAGGAGTGGCTGCGGCAGAACTCCGGGCGCATCCCTGCGAGCAGCGCCTGGAGTCGCGGTGGATGCTCCATGAGCTGGCGGCGGTTGCCCGCGCTCAGGCCCGCCGTCGCCACCACTTCCAGGAAGTCGCTGTCGCTGCGCACGATGTTCAGCGCGGCGACGCGGAACCCCACCGCCGTATTGATGGACTCGACGACCTGGATATAGATGCGGTCCAGCCCCATCTCGGCGCGCAGCGCGGCCCCCAGACGCACCATCTCCTTGACCTGGCGCATGCGCCGGGCCGTGTCGCGGTCATTCCCGCCGGACCCTCGTCGTGGTGGCCAATTCGCCATAGCCGCAGCCTCCCGCGCCATGCCATTGCGACATCCCGCGCGCCCAGATGACGCGCCCTCAGCCAGTGAGGCGCGCTCCCTGCGCCCCGCTACATGCTACACAGGCAGTGTACTCCCTGGCGCAATGACTGTATTATGGCGGCGCTCGCCAGCAGGCGTCAATGGCGGGCGGCTGGCGTGGGAGCGCGCGATTACGCGCCAGGCTTGTCGCGCGCGGCGATGGCGGAATCGAGCCAACTGAGGTGCTGGTGGCCATGCGACGCGATCAAGCGAAAGAGGCCGCCGAGCGAGGTGTCGTCGTAGGGCGAGTGTGGCACGGTCTGCGCCAGTTGCGCCTCGTCAAGCGTGGCGAGCAGCGCCAGCGTCGCCTGGCGCATCTCATCGAAGCGCCCCAGCAGTCCCGCTACCGTCTCGTCGCGGTACTTGTTCGCGCTGCGCTCGTTCGCCTGGTTAATCATCGCGAAGTGGTCGGCAGGGTCATCCGAGCCAGTCGCGGTGAAGAAACCGAGCGGGTCCTCCGCGCCGCCCAGCATCCGCTTGATGGCGCCCTGGAAGAAGCGCTCGACCCCCAGCACATGGGCCAGGTGGTCTTTGGGCGACCACATCCCACCACTCGCGACCTCGCTCGCCGTGAGCGGGCGGCTCTCCTCTCCGGCGGGCAGCGCCGCGAACCAGCCTTCGACATGGCGGCGCTGGTCGGCGAGCGCCGCCGTGATCCGCTCGTGCTCCTCGTGCGTGGACATGCGCGCATTGCCTCCATTGTCTTCGCGTGTGGGGCGCCCGCCGATCGATTATGGACCACGCCCATAATACACACGAACGCCACGAGGAGCGGTCTGCTGTCCTCGTGGCGTCCGTCTGGCCGCGCGGGCGTACTCGACTGGCGAGCTACTGGCCAGGGAAATGGCACGCCGTCATGTGGGCCGCGCTGGTTCCCCGCTTGACCTCGAGCGGCGGATAGTCCGTTTTGCAGATGGCCTGGGCCTTCCAGCAGCGCGGATGGAACGGACAGCCCGACGGCGGATTGACCGGGCTTGGCACATCGCCCGTCAGGATGATGCGCTTGCGGGTCTTTTCCATATCGGGGTCCGGGTACGGGCTGGCGGAGAGCAGCGCGATGGTGTACGGATGCTGCGGGTTGCTATAGACCTCATCCGCCGGGCCGACCTCCGCGATGTGGCCGAGATACATCACCGCGACGCGCGTGCTGATGTGCTTGATGGCCGAGAGGTTGTGCGCGATGAACATGTAGGTCAGGTTGAAGTCATGCTGGAGATCGGCCAACAGATTCAGCACCTGCGCCTGAATCGAGACATCGAGCGCCGAGATTGGCTCGTCGGCGACGATGAACTTCGGGTTCAACGCCAGCGCGCGGGCGATGCCGATGCGCTGGCGTTGACCGCCGCTGAACTCGTGCGCGTAACGATTCAGGATATTCGGACTCATGCCCACGACTTGCAGCAGATAGCGGATGCGCTCATCGATCTGCGCGCGTGTGCCGTAGTTGTAGTTGAGCAGTGGCTCACTGACCACATTGCCGACGGTAAAGCGCGGGTCGAGCGAGCTGTAGGGGTCCTGGAAGACCATCTGCATGTCGCCGCGCTTGTGGCGCAGGGCCGTCGGTCGCATGGTCGTCAGCTCATCGCCGTCGAACCTCACCGTGCCGGCGTTCGGCTTGATGAGTTGCAAGACCGCGCGCCCCAGCGTGGACTTGCCGCAGCCACTCTCGCCGACCAGGCCCAGCACTTCGCCGCGCTTGATCTGGAGGTCTACACCATCCACCGCCTTGACCGAGGCGACCGTCTGCCCGAGCAGACCGCCACGAATCGGGAAGTGGACTTTGAGGCCGCGAATGTCAACCAGAACATCGTTCTGGGCGGGGGCGGCTGCGCCAGGTTGTGGCATAGTCGTCGCCAACGGTAACGCTCCCTTCACTGCCTGCTCAGCAGGGTAGATGGCGGATTAGTAGGGATAGAAGCATGCGACCTGCTGGTTTGGTCCAACCGTCTCCAGGAGCGGCAACTCCTGGCGACAGCGCGGCTGCGCTTTGCGGCAGCGCGGAGCGAAAGAACAGCCCTTCGGCAGATTGACCAGGTTCGGCGGCTGCCCGCCGATAGCGGCGAGCTTGGCGCCACGCGGGGTATCGGCGCGCGGCACAGCGTTGAGCAGCGCCTGGGTATAGGGGTGCGCGGGCGTCTTGAAGATGGTGTGCGTCGGCGCGGACTCCACGATGCGGCCAGCGTACATCACGGCCACACGGTCGCAGGTGCCCGCCACCACGCCGAGATCGTGCGTGATGAGCAGGGTCGCCGTGTTGAACTCCTGCGCGAGGCCCTTCATCAGGTCCAGCACCTGCGCCTGAATCGTCACATCGAGCGCGGTGGTTGGCTCGTCGGCGATCAGCAACTTGGGGTTGCACGAGAGCGCGATGGCGATCATCACGCGCTGGCGCATGCCGCCGCTGAACTCGTGCGGGAAGTGGTCCAGACGCCGCCGCGCCTCTGGAATACGCACCAGATCGAGCATCTGGACAGCGCGGTCGTTGGCCGCCTTGTCATCGAGCTTGAGGTGTGTCTTGACAGCTTCGGCGATCTGGAAACCTACGGTAAAGAGCGGGTTGAGCGAGGTCATGGGGTCCTGGAAGATCATGGCGATCTTGCCGCCACGGAGCTTGTACAGGTCATCCTCATCCATCTGCGCGATGTCTTCGCCCTGGAAGAGGATCTTGCCGCCCACAATCTTGCCGGGAGGACTCTCGATCAGACGCATGATCGAGAGCGAGGTCACGCTCTTGCCACAGCCGCTCTCACCGACCAGGCCCAGCGTTTCGCCTTCGTTGATGTAGAAAGACACATCTTCGACGGACTTGACGACACCACCACGGGTGAAGAAGTGCGTCTGGAGGTGCTGTATATCTAACAATCGTTCTGCCATGCTCGCATTTGCTCCGCCATCTCTGGCTCTGAATGGTGATGTGACGCTGGCGCCGGATGTCCGCCCGTCGCGCGCGGGTCACTCGCCTCGCGCGCGACGGATGTCCGGCGACCTGAACGCCAGCACACAACGACAGTTCGGCGCCTGGTCGGATACCGGTCAGGCTGCGGGTTCCTGGCCGTCCCTCCTAATCTTTCGTGCGTGGGTTGAAGGCATCCTGGATGCCGTCACCCATGAACGAGAAGGCGAGCACGAGGATCGTCAGCACGAGGGTCGGCCAGATGACCTCCCATGGATTGATGGCGATCTGGCTCACGGCGTCGTTGATCATCAGGCCGAGGCTGGAGCCAGGTGTCTGCACACCCAGACCGAGCAGCGAGATGACCGCCTCACTCACAATCGTGTTCACCACGTCGAGCGCGGCGGCGACGATGACGATATTGAACAGGTTCGGCACGATATGCGACAGGATGATGCGACTATCGGAACTGCCGACCGTGCGCGAGGCTTCGATGAATTGCTGCTCGCGTAACTGAAGCGTCTGGCCGCGCACCAGACGCGCCATAAAGGGCCAGACGGAGATGCCCAGGGCGAGCGCCACCAGCACCAGGCGTCCCGGCAGGCCAAGTTTCTGCTGGAAGGCCGGGCCAAGGGTAGCGGCGGCGAGAATGGCGAAGAGCAGGCCGGGGAAAGCGAACATCAGGTCGGTGAAGCGGTCGAGGAAGGTTGCCAGCCAGCCGCCGTAGAAGCCCGCCAGGGCGCCAATGGCCACGCCAAAGCTAATGTCGAGGATTTCGACCAGCAGCGCCACCTCAATCGAGACGTTGACGCCGGCCATGATGCGCGCGAGGAGGTCGCGGCCAATGGCGTCGGTGCCGAGCCAGTGCAGCGACGAGCTGGGGGCGTCGGTGCGGCTCAGGTCGGTCCAGACGTAGTTGTGGTACTGCGAGGGAACCTCTGGCGTCAGGCCCGCCGCGCCGCCCATGATGTTCGGGCCGATGTGCGTGTAGATCAGCGGGCCGACATAGCTCATGACGATGATGATGAGCACCATGGCCAGGAAGAACATCGCCCGACGGTCGCGTCCCAGGCGGCGCATGGACGCCTGGAGCGGCGAGAGCGCCTGCCCCTCGGTGACCACCTCGCGGGTCTCGCGCTCGGCGCGCAGGTCGAGTTCCGCTTGCGTCAGATCGGCGTTATCTATCGCGAGGCGCGGCGCTGGCCCACCGACCATCTCCATCGCCTCGGCTGACGAGGGAATCGGCGGAACCGCGCCGGTGGTCTCGAGCGCCTGAAAATCATCAGGTGTCTCTTCAATCTTCATGCGACACTCCTCTCACCCGGACCTGGCCTGAAGCATAGCGCCGGGGGATATCCTCCGTATCCTCAACGGGACGCGAATCGCAGCCCACGGGCTACGAGACCTTGATGCGTGGGTCCACCATGCCGTAGACCACATCAGTGGCCAGATTCATCAGGGCGACCGAGACTGCAAGCAGGATCACGGTCCCTTGGACGACCGGGAAGTCGCGCGAGACAATGGCGTTGATCGACTCCTGACCGATGCCAGGGATGTTGAAGAGATCCTCGGTAATGAACAGACCTGTCACCACGAACCCGATGGACGGACCGGTAATGGTGATGATCGGTAATAGCGCGTTGCGGAAAGCGTGGCGCCAGAGGACGAGCCGTTCTGAGAGGCCCTTGGCGCGGGCGGTGCGCACGTAGTCCTGGCGCAACACCTCGATCATGCTGGTGCGGGTAAAGCGCAGGTAGCCTGCGAAGCTGTTGATGGCGGTAATCAGGATCGGGGCGGTCATGGTATCCCAGGTGCCCCAGCCAGATACCTGCAAGTGGGGTAGTCCCTGGCTGGCCAGCCAGATGATCGCGAGGTCGTAGAAGGGGATGATCACGAAGCTGGGCATCGCGTAGAAGACGAGCGAGAAGGTCTGGATCACCGTGTCGTAGCGCGTGTTGGCGCGTACAGCGGCCAGCATACCGAGCGGGATGCCCAGGATGGCGGCGAGCGCCAGGCTGCTCAGGCCGAGGGTGGCCGAGACGGGCACGAACTGCTTGAGGATGCTCCAGACGGTCTGTGAGCGGTCGGCCCAGGAGATGCCGAGATCGAAGTGGACCAGCCGGACGAGGAAGTTCCAGTACTGAATCCACCCTGGCTGGTCGAGGCCATAGAGGTGACGTAGCGCTCGCGCGCCCGCCTTAGTGTAGTGGACGCCTAGCTGGTTCACCACGGCGTCACCTGGGGCGAAGAAGCCCAGAATGAACGTGATGAGGGAGACGCCGAAGATCACAAACACGAGGCCCGCGACACGGCGGACCAGAAATCGCGGGCCGAGGCGGAATCCAGTATATACCAGGAACGCCACGATGAGCGCCGCGAGAATGAGCCCTGGAAGATTCGAGAGAATCTGGTCCATACGTCGCCTTTCGTTGGTCTGCTGCAGCATGAGGCTGCGCGTGAGCTTCTCGCTGCTCCGAGCCACATGCCGCACGGCCAGATCACACTACCCCAGCCGTCATCGCTCGCGCGGGGCCGCAGGCCACTGCTACGAGCGGCGCCAGCGGTTGCGGCGCCGGTAGGCGTCCGTCCGCGTCCGTCTGCGCGCTGACTGAACAAGGTGGGGCGGGATGTGCAGCATTATACCATACACAGGGCAGGCGCACCCGCCCAAATCACCGCGAAATCAGGGTTGGCGGCTCGCTTTGCTACGCTCTGCGCGTGCGGCGCCGCTGCCGTCGATGTCTCACTCCTCTTGCGCGTTCTCCTTCGCCCATTATTCGCGGCGCGTCCCCTGGTTGGGGGCGGCGCCTGGCGCGCGGCTAGCCCGCGCTCATCATCACTACGGTTGGCCAGGTGTCATAGACCGACATCTGGCCCAGCGGATCAAAAGCGACATTCTGAACCCGCGCGGGCGCCTGCCAGAAGAATTGCTCCTGGTAGAGCGGAATGATCGCGACATCGCTGACAAGCAACTGCTCGGCGGCCTGTTCATCTCTCGTCCGCTGGGTGGGGTCCTGCTCGGACTCACCCGTGATGAGTAACGCATTAGCGTCGAGGAGATTAACACTGCCGCTCACGCCTGGAGTCGTCGCGGCGAATCGCCCCAGCGCCACATAGGCGTCGGGATAACTCGCCGTCCACTCGCCGAGATAGAACTGCGCTGCGCCATCCGAAATCCGCTGGCGAAAGGTTGCCGCTGGCTCAACCTTGATCGTCAGCGGGTAGCCCGGCGCCACCGCCTGCCACATCCGCGCGACCTCCGCCGCGACGACATCGGCGGCGGGATCGGAGGTCGAGACTTCAAGTGAGATGGCGGGGCAGAGGGCAAACTTCCCCTTACAAACCGATGACGCGAACGCCCGCGCCAGATTTACAGCCGCCGACGTATTGCCCGCAAGACCCTGCGAGGAATCGGGGCCGACCAGCGCCGGATTGTACGCCGTCATCCCCTGCGGCACGATATGGTTGGTGGGAATGACCAGCCCCGCAAGCTGGTGGGTGGCGATGGACTGCTTGTCGATGGCCAGCGCCAGCGCCTGTCGCAGCCGCTGATCGGTGAAGGGCGCCTGGCCCCAGTTGAGGCCGAGATAGGCTATTTGCAGGACCGGCGTGGACTTGATGGCGGCGCTTTTGGTCGTCGCAGCCGCCACGACGCTGGTGGGATAACCAATGTCGAGCTCGCCCTTCTGATACGCGCTCCAGGCGGTTTCAGTCGCGCTGTAGAGTGTGTAGTCGATCTCGCGCAGGCGTGGCGCGGCCCCCCAGAAGGCGTTGTTGCGGATCAGGCGCAGGCCGCCGCCATCGACGGTTCGCGAGAGCGCGAAGAGGCCGCCGCCGAAGCCGCCGTGGTCGGTCAGATGGGCGGTCCACTGGTCGCCATACTCCACGATCAGCGCGTGGGGCGTGGCGAACGCGATGGGCGCCGTCAGCGCCGTCAGCACGCGCATGGAGGGCTGCGCCAGTGTCACCGCCAGCGTCAGCGGATCGACAGGATTGAGCGGCTGACCCGGCCCAACCAGCGTCGCGATTGGCCCGGCGGCGACATGCTCGCGCGGGGCGGCGCACGTCTCGTGATTGAAGGCGTAGGCGTTGGCGATGGGGTAGAGGTACCAGGCGTCGGGCGCATGGACGCAAGGATCGAGCGCGCGGTTGAGCGAGAGCGCGAAGGCGGTCGCGTCTATCGGCTCGCCATCGCTGAAATGCATGCCAGAGCGCAGGTGAAAGGTGATGGTGAGGCCGTTGGAGCTGACATCCATGCTCTGGGCGGCCCAGGGACGCATGGTGAGCTGGCTGTCGAGCGTGACCAGCGAGGGATAGATGAGCGTGGCGATGGCAGTCGAGGCCGGGTCGGTGGCCATGACCGGATCGTAGGTCGCCACATCGGGCTTGCTCTCTGGGTTCACGTAGTCCGTGAAGAGCGCGTCGCGCAGGACCTGCTGGGCGTCGGGAAGCGGCTGGGGAGACTGCGCATGGCTGCCCGACCCGCACGACGCGGCGCTCAGCGCGATGACGACCAGCGCAAGCGCGAGCGCCGCCAGCGGACGGGTGCGGTGGGGGCCGGGAGTATGCATGCTCAGTTGGACGGCGGCTGCGGCGACTGCCCCTGCGAGACGAATTCGCCTGCCGCCGTGTCCGGCGAGACATTGCGTGGGATCAGCGTCAGCAGCTCAGTGTTGTAGCCGATGGGGTCGCGCAGACTGGCGCTCAGTTGCGCGCCGACCAACCGGACGCTCAGCAGCTTGCTCTGCACCAGCGTGTTCATCGAGGCCGCCGACATGTGGCTCGCGAGGGCAGTGAGTTGCGCCTGGCCCAGACCATCGCGCTGGTCTCCGACGATCCAGAAGATGACGCCATCACGTTCGAAGATGAGCATGCTGCGCGTGCCGTTCTGCCAGACAGTGCGCTGGCCCTGGGTCGTCACCCACATGCCATCCACATAGACGGCGGGCAGCCCGTTCACTGCGGTATAGGAGATCGAGCCAGTCTGCACGCTCTGCAGCACCGCGCTCAACGAGTTGGAAATCTGGAATTCACGAATGTCGAGAACGCCAGAGCCAGTCTGGTGGGCGTTGCGCTCACTGAGCACATACTGCACGTCGATGATCGGGCCGCGAGAGTATTGCTGCTGATCGAGGGTTCGCATCCCCTGGTACACGTAGTCACCCTGCGAGGAGCCTAGCCAGAAGGTCGGCATCACGCCGTCGTCGTCTTTGGCTGTCGAAACACGCCGCTGGGGAGCGACATTGCCCGGATAGCGCGCCACCTGCTGCACACCGGTCTCGCCGAGCAGCAGGCGCAGCCCCTGGGCGAAGGATGGCGACGCGAAGAGTACGCTGCCCAGCATGAAGACCACCAGCAGCGTCACCACCGTCGCCAGCGGACGCCCCGCCTGCTTGAGCGCGCCGGTGACGGACCCCACGGTGACCTGATCGGCCCACGCCGAGGGCGCCCACTGGCGTGGCAGCAGTGGCCGCGCAGGCAGGCCCACCCGCCGCCGGACAGCATAGATGCTGCGCTGGATGTCGCGGTCGCTGGGCGCACGGTACAGCGGGTTGTTCACCGAATCGTCCAGCGTGGTGTCGTCGAGCAGCGCAGCCGCCAGCAGCGCCTGCGTCACACGCTCATCCTCCAGCGTCAGTTCATCCAGCGGCGCTGGCTCATCGTGTGTCGGCTCGACTCCGGCGGGCTGTGTCAGGGGGAACAGCGCCTGCGCGTAGCGCGGGGGATAGACCCCCTTGTCGATCGGGAACAGGGTGTGCAGGTCGGCGGCCAGGCCTTTGTCCAACGGATCGAAATCAACGGGCCAGGACCGTCCGCTCCAGTCCAGCGCATCATTGCTTTCTGGACCGTTTGAGCGCTCGTGCTGGCTCATGGTTGTGCTCCTCAAGGGCGTCGCGCAGCATCTTGCGCGCTCGCCAGAGACGCGTATCTATAGCATGGCGGGAGAGACCCGTCTGAGCGGAGATCTCGTCTGTGCTCGCCAGCCGGAAATAGCGCAAATACACGAGTTTGCGGTCCAGTTCTGGCAGGCCGTTGAGGGCCGTCGCCAGCTCTTCCTGACGCTCTCGCTGCTCGAGGATGCCTTCCATGTTGTGGTCGGTCAGTTGGGCAAGTTGACGCTCGCCAGAGCGCGCCTCGCCGTTGCGTGTGACAGTCGTTTCGCCATTGAGCGAAGTGACCGCCGACTGACGCCGCTGCAACTGGCGGCGACGGTCGAGCGCGATGTATTTCGCTCGCATCGTCAGCCACGTGTGCAACGACCCACGCGAGGGAGTGAACGAGTTGATCTCCTGCCAGGCGATGACAAAGAGGTCGTTCGCGCACTCTTCGGCGTCCTGGGCTGTTCCCACTCCATTCAGCAGCAAGCGAATGAAGTAGGTGATCTCGCGCATATACCGTCGGATCAGCGCTTCGAGCGCCGCCGCGTCGCGCGCGACCAAGCCCGCATAGAGAGCGTCATCAGGCCAGTCGTCGTGCACCATGCCACTCCTGAATACGCTTGCGTCATCTGGCGACATCGCCAGGCGAGCGCGCTATCGTTCACTTGATTGATAGCCGACGACAACAGTGTCGTCTTCTGTGTCTGTGGTATCTGGTGGGGCTATGAGCCTGTAGACCATCTCACGCTCTACTACGTCACGGCGCAGGGGTTTCTCACCCCCGTTCGCTGAGAGGGGGATGAGAGACTTCCCCGGCCCATGTGAGCCGCCCCCGCGCGGTGAAAACTCCAGCGCGACGGTTGACGCGACGACGTGGCGCTCATGGTTGACTGATCTACGCGCCTGCCCGCTCTCTGATCTAGCGCGCGGCAAAAGTGGACGCCGCGCGTGGACACAAGAGGTTCTGCCGTATTGTGCAGGGCAGGCGCGCATACTGTCAAGTCCCGATACGCCGGGCGCACGCCGGGCGCATGTCCGGCGCTGGCGCTCAGGCCAGTGGCGCGGACGTATCGAGCGGGTGAAGCTGGGCTTCGATGGCGGCGCGGCGCGGCTCCAGGAACGGCGGCAGCGCCAGCGACTCGCCCAGGCGCGCCTCATCCTCGTCCGTCAGAAAGCCGGGTCCGTCGGTGGCCAGCTCGAAGAGCACGCCGTTTGGCTCGCGGAAGTAGATCGAGCGGAAATAGTAGCGCTCGACCAGGCCTGAGTTGCGCAGGCCCGCCTCGTTCAGCCGGTCGAGCCACTCCAGGTGCAGCTCGCGCGTCGGCACGCGGAAGGCGACATGGTGCACGCCGCCGCGCCCCAGCCGCTCCAGTGGGAGGTCGCGCCGCTCGTCCACATGCACCTCGGCGCCGGGGCCACCCACACCTGTGCCAAAGACGATGATCTGGCGCTGGGGGTCATCGGCGGCGGCGTAGCTCCCCGTCCGCGCGAAGCCCATCACGTCGGTTAGCACGCGCGCGGTGGGTTCGAGATTGCGCACCGTCAGCGTGACCGCGCCCAGCCCACGGATGCCCTTCGCCCGCGGTGTGGCGCTCTTCTCCCAGGGCACACCGCCAGGCAGTGGCGCGTCGCTGTCGTCCACCAGGGCGAGGCGCTGCCCCTCCGGATCGCGGAAGGCCAGCGTGGCGCGCCCGGCCTCATCGGTGATGGGGTCATGCTCCACGCCAAGCGTGGCGAGGCGCTCCTCCCACCAGCGCAGGGTGTCCTGTCCGGTCACGCGCAGCGCAATCCGCGAGATGCTGCTGACGCCGGGGCGGGTGGGCGCGGCGTGCGGGATGTCGAAGAATGTCACCTCCGTGCCGGGGTTGCCATGCTCATCGCCATAGAACAGGTGGTAGGACGAGGTGTCGTCCTGGTTGACGGTCTTCTTGACCAGGCGCAGTCCCAGCGCGCGGGTATAGAACTCGACGTTGTTCGCGGCATGCGCGGTCAGCGCCGAAACGTGGTGCAGGCCGGTCAAAGTCAATCGGTCACTCATGGTAGCGTCGCTCCTGAGCCGTTCGTGGCTCGTTCGTGTGTTGCGCGCAACGGTATGCGGGTCAGCGTGGCTGGCCGACGCGCTGGCCGCGCTGAAGTTTGCCGAGCAGGCGGAGCAGTTCGCGCCGCTCGGCAGGGGTCAGGGGCGCGAACTGCCGCGCCTGGAAGTCTTCCTGGTCGGGAACGACGCGCTCGCGCAGGCGCCGACCCTCCTCGGTCAGCGCGAGGCGATTGAGCCGACCCTCCGGACAGCGGCGCAGCAGGCCGCGCGCTTCGAGCTTGTCGAGGACCTGGGTGACGGCGCCCTGTGTCACGAGCAGCGCCTGCGCCAGCTCACGCTGGGCGATGCCCTCGTGCGCGCCGATGGTGGCCAGCGCGTCGAACTGCGCGACGCTCAGCCCGGCCTCACGCAGCCGCGCCTCCGCCAGCCGCAGGTTGCGCCCGTAGAGGCGGGCGATTCGCCCCCAGAGCGCCACGCCCAGCCGTCGCTCGCGCGCGTCCACCGGGGCGCTTGCCATCGCCGCCATCGCCGCTGTCTCCGCCATTTCGGCCTCCTCAACATCATTGGCTGAGCGTCCTTCCCGTCAACTCCTACTAATACTTTAGCACTAAAGTGTCATAAACACAAGGGGCGCTCGATGGGGTCTTGTGTCCCAGTTTGACGGAAAATGGCGTTGTCCACGGGTTATCCACTGGCTTATCCACGCAACGCTGGAAAACTCGTGGATAAAGGGGTATGCGCTTTGTTGGTGGGGGCCTATACTACCCGCAGTGGGGCAAAGTGGGGCAAAATGGAGTGACTGCGATGTTCCTGGGCGAGTATCCCCATACGGTAGATAGCAAGGGCCGGATCGCCGTGCCAGCGCGCTTCCGCTCGAAGATCGAGCGCGGGGCGGTGCTGACGCGCGGCGTGGACCCCTGCCTCTATATCTACCCGATGGAGACGTGGGAGGAGAAGGCGCGCGAGCTGAGCGCCGCCATCACCGACCCGCGCCTGTTGCGGCTGGTGGAGCGCCGGTTCTTCGGCATGGCCCACGAGCTGGAGCTGGACGCTCAGGGACGCATCGTGATCCCCACGAAGTTCCGCCAATATGCCAGCCTGGGCGGCGAGGCGATGGTCGTCGGCGCCCGCGACCGTATCGAGGTGTGGAGCGCGGCTGGCTGGGACGCCTATCTCAGCGCGAACGAAGACGAAGATCTGAGCGCGCTGCCACTGCCCTTCTAGTCAGGGCGGAGCGGCGCTGAGAGACTGAGGAGACACGCGCACGCGAGAGCCAGTGATCGCATCCGATGGCGCGCTCGCCCCCGGCGAGACGACGCACATCCCGGTGATGCCAGCGGAGACGCTCGACGCCCTCCAGCCGCGCCCCGGCGCCATCTTCATCGATGGCACGCTCGGCGGGGCGGGGCATACGCGCCTGCTGCTGGAGGCGACCGCGCCGACCGGGCGCGTGCTGGCCATCGATGCGGACCCGGCGGCGCTGGCGCGGGCCGAGGCGGCGCTGGGCGAGGCTATTGCGCAGGGGCGGCTGCTGCTGCGCCACGCGAATTTCCGCGAGCTAGGCGCGCTGGCGGTGGAGGCGGGCGTCGCGCCGGTGGATGGCGCGCTGCTCGACCTGGGCCTCTCATCCGACCAACTCGCGGCGCGCGAGCGCGGCTTCAGCTTCGCGGCGGATGGCGCGCTGGATATGCGCTTCGACCCGACACGCGGCGAGTCGGCGGCGGACCTGGTGAATAGCCGCGACGCCGCCGAGCTGGCCGACATCTTCTGGCGCTATGGCGAGGAGCGGTTCTCGCGCCCCATTGCCCGGCGCATCGTGGAGGCGCGCAGCCAGGCGCCCATCACGCGGGCGGATGAGCTGGCGCGGCTGGTGGCTGGTGTGGTGCGCGGGCGTCCCGGCGGCGTCCACCCGGCGACGCGGATCTTCCAGGCGCTGCGGATCGCCGTCAACGACGAGCTGGGCAGCCTGGAGGCGGCGCTACCCGCCGCTGTGGAGATTCTGAAGCCGGGCGGTCGGCTGGCGGTCATCAGCTTCCACTCGCTGGAGGACCGCATCGTCAAACAGTTCTTTCAGGCGGAGCAGCGTGGCTGCGTCTGTCCGCCGGAAGCGCCGGAGTGCGTCTGCGGGCGCGCGCCCCGGCTGCGCATCATCACCCGCCATCCGCTGACGGCGAGTACGGCGGAGGTGAGCGCGAACCCGCGCGCCCGCAGCGCAAAGCTGCGGGTGGCCGAGCGGCTCGGCTGAGCGATCCTGGCGCGGCGAGCGAACGGAGGCACGGCAATGGCGAAGCGAACGAGAGCGACGACCGAGGAGTCCGGAGAGGCGCGCGTCGCGCCAGGGCGACGTGACGCCATGCGGCGCGACCTGCCCACCATGACTCCGGGCGAGAGCATGTCTGCGCCAGCCCTCACGCCGCGCCACGCCCGCCGCGCTGTACCCGCCGCGCGCCTGCTTCTTGCCTCGGCCAATAGCTCGAACCAGCCGCCGCACGCCCGCCAGCAGCCCGCCGCCACGCCCGCGCCCGTCTCTCCGGTCATGCCCACCAGCCAGCACACGCCTGCCGCGCCGAAACGCGCCCGGCCCAGCGGCGCGCGCGCCCTCAGCGAGCTGCGCGAGGCGCTGGCCGAGGGCTGGGAGATCGTCCAGCCCATCTTTGCGCGGCCCCTCTGGTCAGTGGCGGACGACTCGCGCACCGCCTACAACTTCGTGCTGTGCCGCGACCAGGCCACCCGCCTGCTGACAGCGCCCGGCACGCTCGCCATCGAGCGCTTCATCGAGACGCATCGCCTGAAGGTGGACCACCGCCGCTGAGCCACGCCCGTGTATGGTCTACGCGCAGCCAAACGCGCCCGCAATCGGCGCGATTTCGCGGTATAGTGTCAGTAGCGGGCGACGTGTAGGACGCAGGACGACGCAGGACGGCGCAGGGTAGCGTGGCGGGGAGCCGGGAGGCCGGGATGGGGAACGTTGGCAGGCACGTCCTGATCTTCGATGAGATCGCGAAGCGGCGTGGCGCCCTCGATAGGATTGCGTCCACCGATGGGCATTGGGTGACGCTGGCGGCGAGTCTGGATGAAGCGCGGGCGGTGTTGCGCTCGGCGCTGCACCCGCTGATCGTGATGGTCTGCCTGCCGCTCGAGCTGGCGCCCGACTGGGATGGCGCGCCGCTGGTCGATCTGGTCTGCGACGCGGACTTCGCCGCGACCCACGCCTTCATCGTGATCTGGGGCGGCAGTGAGGAGCCAAACGCCGAGGCGCGCGAGCGGGTGGAGCGGAGTGGAGCGGGCTTCGTCAGGTGGGTGCGGCTGCCGAACGTCAGTCTGTATATCAGCCACGCGCTGCAAGAGGCGCAGCGCTATCTCGAAGGCCCGCGCGACGACTAGGCGCGGGCGGCGCGCAGTGGAGGATGGGCAGGCATGGGCCAGGCGGGACAGCATGTGCTGATCGTGGAAGATGGGCGCAGCACGCAAATGATTCTCGACACGGTGATGCAGCGGTCAGGGCGTCGCGTGACGCTCGCGGAAACCTACGATCAGGCGGTGGCCGTGCTGCGCTCGTCGCTGCATCCGCTGGTGGTCTACGTCGACATCGCGCTGCAATCCACGCGCCAGGGTGACGATCCCTTGCTCCTCGACCTGCTCGCCAACCCTGACTTTGCCGCGACGCATGCCTTCATCGTCATCAGCATGCTCGATGGCGTGTGGGAAGACACGCTACGCGAGCGAGTCGCGCAGACCTGCGCGGGCTATGTGTCCTGGCTGCGCCTGCCATCCAAAGTCTCGCGGGTCATCGCGGAGCAGGAGGCCGCCGAGGCGTGGCTGGCGGCGCGCGGCGGCTAGAGCGTGCCGCTCACCCCGCTATCGGACGCGCGGATGAAGATCTTGCGGATCAGCCAGCCGAACGCGCCCAGGCCGCCCAGCAGGAATGCGGCGCTGGCCACACGCCCCGCCAGCACGCCGAGCTGGAAGAGGTCGATGTTCCAGACCGGGGCATAGACGGCGGTGTAGACCAGCGCCAGCACGAAGAACGGCGTCACGGTCAGCACGATGGCGACCTCCAGCCGCCGCGCGATCAGTCCGATGATCACCGGCAGGATGAGAATCGCGACCGAGGCAATATTAGGATAGACCGTGCCGACGAAGGAAAGGAAGACGAGATTGAGCACGGTGCTGACGACGGCCAGCCCCTCGATGATGACCAACACCCCCAGGGCGATCAGCCGCAGGATGTCGTTGCGCTGGAACAGGGCAGTCTTGACCATCTTGGCCTCCCACTCTCTTGATGCTCGCCGTCACCTGCGCTCGATGCGTCTCTCACCGTGGCCTCACGCCGTCCGCCGCATGTATGATGAGGGCAGCGCGGGCGGCGCGATTGGCCCGGAGACCGGATTCGTCCCCGGCAGGCCCAGTGTCTTCTCCACCGCCTGCGCGATGACCGCGTAGCCCTTGTTCGACGGGTGGATGTCGTGGAACTTCGCGTTGCACATCCAGGTCAAGCTGCAAAGGTTGGCGCTGGTGTTATTGTCGCCGCCAAAGGCGTTGTAGACATCCACCACCGGAATGCGGAACTGCGCCGCGTCGGCGGCCAGGTGGTCGTTCAGCTCGTGGACGAACTGGACCGAGTCGGCGCACTCTTGAGCGTAGGGATTGTAATAGTTGAGCAGGTGCAGGTCGCCTGTCGATGCGCCAGTCGGTGTCGCCAGCGCCGCGATCAGCTTCGGCAGGATCACGGTCGTCAGGTTAGTGTCCATAGTCGCGAGGTCATGCTCAGTGGACGGGCCGACGCTACAGGTCGTCGGGTCCCAATCCTTGATGACATCGTTGACGCCGATCTCCAGCGTCACCGGGCTGACCCGCCCCTTGTGCCGTGGATCATTGAGGAATCTGAGCGCCGCGTCGAGTTGCGCGCCGGTATATGAGCCGTGGTGGGCGAAGCGCGCGACGCAGCCGCCGTTGATCATCGTCTCGGTCGTCTCGCCCGCGCAGGCGTCGTTGACCAGACCAGTCGCGCCCGCCGGGCGTAGCGTGTAGTTGTAGAGATCATCCACGAACCCGGCGCTGAAGTCCAGGTTAGGCTGGTAGCCAAACGAGAGCGAATCACCCAGCGCCATATAGTAGTGGGGGCTGAGGGCTTCCAGCGGGTTCTTGACGCCCAGCACGGCCACGTCCACGGCGATCAGTATCGCCACCAGCAGCGCTGAGAGGCCAACAAACGTCAGCCCGCGCTTCACGCGCGCATCCAGCGACATCGCGAGGGGACGGTCAGCCTGGCGCATGCGCTCCTCCCTTCAGCGGTCCGGGACATCGCGTGCGGCACCACTGGCTGGCGGGCGACGCGCGCTCCACTCGCATTATGCCTGATGCGCCGCACCCTCGCAATAGCGAAGAGCGGCAGGGCGCCTTGCGGAGGGTGTGACTGGGGTGATATGGTAAGAGAAGTGGGCCGCGTGACGTGAGCGCGACCCCAATCAGGCGGACGGCCCATTATGGGCCGCCTGGCATGAGATGGAGGCAAGGTCTAATGGCATTTACTCCGAAGGTCTGGATGCGAGGCATCGCTCGCTAGACCGGAACGTTTCCTTCCTCTGTCGCCGCGCGGGCCAGTGACCGCCCCGCGCATCCGCGCTCGCCCCTCCGCTCTGGTCGGACTGGCGGCGCGCAGCATCCAGCAGACATCCCGCGACAGCCACGGATACGTTCCGGCGCGAGCTTGGCATCCCAATGCGAGCGCGCTGGCACTGTCTGGGTCCGTGGTGATTCGTTCCCCGCTTCCGCTGGAACACTTGACGAGGCGTTAGCCCGTCCCCCACCCTCCCACTCGCCCTGGTAGACCCGTATCGGGTCGTGGGCCACGCCCACCATGCGCCCGCAACATACGCGCAATGAGGCGCGTCTCTCGTTCACCGGAATCATGAGCGCGGGGGAGAATACCCTGACTCTGGCGCGCCGTCGCCAGCCCACCACGCTCGCGCGTTCAGCCACGAAAGGGGCCTCCATGAGCGCCTCATCGCGCTACACACCAGTCGCCAGCGAAGAGCTGGCGCGCGATAGCCCTGACCATAGCCCTGACCATAGCCCCGACCACACTCCTGACCCACAGCACGGGCCACACCCCGCCTCGCGGAGCTGGGGCGCATTCGCGCGCGTCTATCTCGGCCCCTCGTGGCGGCGTTTCGCGCTGCTCGGCGCCCTGCTGGTGGCGGGCGTGCTGCTCCAGACGCTCGGCCCGCAACTCGCCCAGCGCTTCATCGACGCCCAGCGCGCCCACGCCATCGAGACGGCGCTGCTGGCGCTGGCGCTTGGCGCCCTCGGCGCCGCCGCGCTCAACGCGGTCTCCGGCGTTGTCGCCGCCTTCCTCGGCCAGGACATCGGCTGGGCGGCCACCAACCGCATCCGCGAAGACCTGGCGGGCTGGCTGCTGCGCCAGGATATGAGCTTCCACAACCTGCGCACGCCCGGCGAGCTGATCGAGCGGGTAGACGGCGACCTGGGCGCGCTCTCCAACTCCTTCTCCGTACTGCTGATCCAGGTGGTCGGCGGGGCGCTGCTGATGCTCGGCACGCTGATCGCCGTGCTGCTGGCGGACTGGCGGATGGGCCTGGCGCTGAGCGGCTTCGCGCTGGTGGCGCTGGTGGCGCTGATCGCCATGCGCTCGGTCGCGGTGCCTGCGGGCGTCAGCGAGCGCGAGGCCAGCGCGAAGTTTCTCGGCTTCCTGGAAGAGCGGCTGGCGGGCGTCGAAGACCTGCGCGCGAATGGCGCGGGCGGCTACGTCATGCGCCGCTTCTACAGCGCGGCGCGCGTCTGGTTCCGCAAGAGTGTCATCGCCTGGACCCGCCGCGTCTCGGTCTTTGTCGTCACGGAGCTGATCTTCGGCCTGGGACTGGGCCTGACGATGGGTCTGAGCGCCTGGCTCTATCTGGTCGCCCACAGCGTCAGCATCGGCGTGGTCTATCTCTTCGTCCAGTACACCTTCCTGTTGCAGGGGCCAATCGAGGACATCTCGCAGCAGATGCAGGAGTTCCAGAAGGCGGCGTCGAGCCTGATCCGCGTGCGCGAGCTGCTGGGCCTGCGCACCGACATCGTGGACGGCGCGAGCAGCTTGCCCGCGACCACCACGGCGGACGCGCGGGCGGATGGCGCGCACGGGCTGGCGGTCAGCTTCGATCATGTCACCTTCACCTATCCGACTGGCGACCAGCCGACCCTGCGCGATGTTTCGTTCGCGCTGGCGCCGGGGCAGGTGATGGGCCTGGTCGGGCGCACAGGCAGCGGCAAGACGACCATCAGCCGTCTGCTCTTCCGCCTGTACGACGTGAGCGATGGCGCCGTGCGATTGAACGGCGTGAGCGTGCGCGATCTGCCGCTGGCCGAGCTGCGGCGGCAGGTGGGACTGGTCACGCAGGACGTGCAGCTCTTCCAGGCGACCGTGCGCGACAACGTGACGTTCTTCGACGCCAGCGTTCCAGATAAGCGCATTCTGGCGGTCTTTGCCCGCCTGGGGATGACCGAGTGGCTGGAGCGCCTACCCGATGGGCTGGATACGCAGCTCGACGCGGGTGGCGGCGGCCTCTCGGCGGGCGAGGCGCAACTGCTGGCCTTCGTGCGTGTCTTCCTGCGCGATCCGGGGCTGGTGATCCTGGATGAGCCGTCCTCGCGCCTCGATCTGGCGACCGAGCGGCTAATCGAGCGCGGCATGCGGGCGCTGCTGGCCGGACGCACGGGCATCATCATCGCGCACCGCCTGGCCACGGTGCGCCGCGCCGACATCATCATGACGCTGGGCGGCGGGCGCGTGCTGGAGCTGGGCGAGCGCGCGGCGCTGGAGCGCCAGCCCGATTCCCACTTCGCGGCGCTGCTGCGGATGGGCCTGGAAGACGAAGACCTGACGACGACGGAAGAGAGGACGCTGGTATGAGCGCGGTCACGACCGAGCGACGCGACCAGCGCGGGCAGACGCCCTCGCCAGCGACGCCGCGCCTGACGACGCGGCAATACCTCTGGCGGCTGCTGCGCTATGATCCCGCGCTCTTTATCATCAACCTGATCTTGTGGACGCTGGAACATGCGGCGCCGCTGCTGCCTGGCCTGCTGGCGGGCTGGTTCTTCAGCGCGCTGACCGGAAACGCGCCCTGGAACCTGGGTGTCTGGACGCTGGTAGCGCTGGTAACGGCGGCTGGCGTTGGGCGCGCGGCGATCTTCGCGGGCGGCACCGTCACCTGGTTCGCCTATTACTTCGGGATGCAGGCGCTGCTGCGGCGCAACATGTTCTCCTGGGTGATGCGCGGGCCGGGGGCGCACAGGCTGCCCGATTCCTCCGGCGAGGCGATGAGCCGCTTCCGCGACGATGTGGACGAGGTGAGCCGCGCCTTCGAGAATCTGGTGGACATCTGGGGCATCGGCCTGTATGTCGTCGGCGTCTTCATCATCATGGCGCATATCAACGCGCTGGTGACGGTGATCGTACTGGCGCCGTTCATGGCGGTGCTGCTGGCGACGAATCTGGCGGGTGGGCTGCTGGCGCGTCTGCGCCGCGACAACCGTGAGGCGGCCGGGCGTGTGACCGGCTTCATCGGCGAAATCTTCGGCGCGGCGCAGGCCGTGAAGGTCGCCGGGGCCGAGGCGCGCGTGGTCGAGCGGTTCCGCGCGGTCAACGAGACGCGCCGTCGCGCCGCTGTGCGTGATTCGACGGCGACGGCGCTGGTGCAGACGGTCAACCAGGGCATGGGCGGCATTGCCACGGGCCTCGTGCTGCTGCTGGTGGCGCTGCGCGTGACGGGAACGGACTTCACGCTGGGCGACTTCGCCACCTTCGTGACCTATCTCGCCGGGCTGTCCTGGCAGATGTCGTTCATCGGCGCGACCATCGCGCGGCTACGGCAGGTCGGTGTCTCGTTCGACCGCATGAGCGCGGTGATGACGGGCGCGGAGCCAGAGGCGCTAGTCAAGCCCGCCGCGATGGGCCTCTATGGCTCCTGGCGGCGCGAGGAGCAGCCCGATGACCGCCCCACCCGCACAGCGGAGATGGCGGCGGCTGGCGCGCTCGCCACGCTGGAGGCGCGCGGCCTGACCTACATTCACCCGACGACGGGGCGCGGTATCGCGCGCGTCTCGCTGGCGGTGAAGCGTGGGCAGTTCGTCGTCGTGACCGGGCGCATCGGCGCAGGCAAGACGACGCTGCTGCGGGCGCTGCTGGGGCTGACGCAGGCCCAGGCGGGCGAGACGCGCTGGAACGACGCGCGGGTCGAGAACCCCGCGACGTTCTTCACGCCGCCACGGGTGGCCTACACCTCGCAGGCGCCACGCCTCTTCAGCGAGTCGCTGCGCGATAACGTGCTGCTGGGTGACTCGCCAGAGGCGGCGGACCTCGA
>DASVWQ010000291.1:0-4585 GCA_036393135.1 Ktedonobacterales bacterium | reverse complement strand
TCGCCAGCGCGCCACGCCAGAGGTCGCCCCGCGCGATGATGGGCGGCTGGAGGCGGCGAAGACTCGCGCGCGGCGGCGTTTCGACCACATGCTGGCCCTCCACCCGCTTGAGCGTCTCCTTGACCGCCTCGCCCGCGATGGCCGCGCCCGTACTCGTGGCCGCCTGCAGCCCGGCGCGCAGGCCGGCAGGCGTGACGAGCGGCGCCCAGGCGTCCAGCGCGATGACCCACTCACCCACCGCCAGCGCCGCTGGCAGGCCCGCGCGCAGCGCCGCCGCCAGACTCGCGCCCGCCGCCACGGACTGGACGGCGACCCGCCGCCGCTCCACTCCCCACTCCAGCGCCCGCGCGCGGTCAGTCGCGGCGTCATCGACGACCACGATGCACGCGCGCAGGCTAGCGAGGGAGGCCAGCGGGGCCAGCGCCCAGGCGATCAGCGGACGCCCGGCGACCTCGCGCCAGAGCGTCGCGCCGGCGCCCAGGTGATGCGCGGGCGCTACGGCGACCACCAGAGCCGCCACCGCGCCCGCAGCGCCGCCAGTAGCATGCTGCCCCATCGCAACTAGGCGGTGCCAGTGCGGCGCGCGGCGGCGACGTTAGGGGCTGTCTGTTTTGGGTGGGCGAAGATCATCCGTCCGGCGACCGTTTGCAGCACCCGCGTCACCGAGACCTCGATGGTGGACTGCATGTAGGCCTTGCCGTTCTCCACGACGATCATCGTGCCATCATCCAGGTAGCCGACACCCTGGCCAGGCTCCTTGCCCTCCTGCATGATCTTGACCGTCATCTCTTCGCCTGGCAACAAGATCGGCTTGACGGCGTGCGCCAGCTCGTTGATATTGAGCACCTTCACGCCCTGCAACTCCGCCACACGGTTGAGGTTGAAGTCGTTGGTGATGATCGCGCAACGCCACTGGCGGGCCAGCTTGACCAGCTTGGCGTCCACCTCGGTCGGGTCGGCGTCGGCGTCGGAGATCTCGACCTGCACCGTGGGGTCTTTTTGCAGGCGCTGGAGAATCTCCAGCCCACGGCGCCCCCGGTTGCGACGCATGCTGTCGGCGGAGTCCGCGATGTGCTGCAACTCCTCCAGCACGAAGCGCGGCACCACCAGCACGCCGCTGATGAAGCCGGTCGTGCTGATGTCGGCGATGCGGCCATCGATGATGGCGCTGGTATCCACCAGAATGCGGTCGCTGGAGCGGCGCGAGACACGCCCGGTCAACCGATCGCGCAGACGGGCGCCGCTGTGCTGATCGTGCGGCTGCTCGTGCTCGTCATGCTCGTCGCGCTCGTCGGCGCCGTCCTGCTCCTCGCGCGCCATCCGCCGGGCCGCGCGCCCGCTGAAGGCCGCCGACGCCATCCGCGTGAAGTCGCTCTTGCGCATCACGGCGATGGTCACGCCCAGCCAGGCGCAGATCAGCGCGGCGGCGCTCGGCGCCCAGCGCCCCACATCGGCCCATGGGAGCTGGGAGAGCGGCAACGCGAGCAGTGCGGCGACGATCAGCCCGATCACCAGGCCAACCACCCCTGCGATCAGGTCGCTGACCTCGGCCTTGCGAATCTGCTCGCGAATCCAGCGATAGGGGGCGATGATGATGAATGGAGTAAGCGCAAGGGCGATAAGACCGATGACGAGCGCAATCCCCACTATCGCTGGAACCGGGAAACCCCAACCTAAATGCTTGCTGTCATTGAGCGTGGAACCGATATCCCACGCCAGCGCCGCTGCGATGACGAATGCCACCGCGCGTACAATGGTTCGACCTGACACAGCATCCTCCTCATGTGTACAATCACTGGCGCGCCACCCACCTGCGCGCCCCAGCGGCCACCGCGTGCGCCATGCCCCTCCACATTTCGCGCCATCTCGCGGCGGCGGTCCACGCCACCCGATTGCGAGCGCCACCCCGCCTACCTGTCATCACGAACGACGTGACGCTTTCTCCTTCGGCGCGTCTGGCTCTATCCCTCCAGTGTAGCATACCTCGCGCCGAATACAGGACCTGGCAGGCGTCAAATTTGCCTAGA
Organism: Ktedonobacterales bacterium; assembly: GCA_036393135.1. Lineage (GTDB taxonomy): Bacteria > Chloroflexota > Ktedonobacteria > Ktedonobacterales > JADMIN01 > JAKAIY01. The sequence goes on along the minus strand of DASVWQ010000291.1, from coordinate 2,558 downwards.
TCAGCCCGCTTCCAGCGCGATCTCGACCGCTGCCGAGAGCGTCGCGGCCTCCAGCAGCTCGACCTTCAGTTCGGCCAGGGTCCTGGCCAGCTCGGCGTCGCCGCGCCCGCCCGCTGGCGGGGCCACCACCCGGCGAAAGCCCAGCTTGGCGGCTTCCCGCACGCGCTGGGCCAGGCGTGGCACGGCGCGCAACTCGCCACCCAGCCCGACCTCGCCCAGCGCGACCATATCCGCCGCGACACGACGCTCCACAAAGTTAGAAGCGATAGCAAGCGCTATGCCTAGATCCACCGCTGGCTCTGTCAACTCGAAGCCGCCGACAACATTCACGAAGACATCCTGCGTGGCGAGCGCCAGCCCGACCCGCTTGGTCAGCACCGCCAGCAGCATCTGCAAGCGGGCGCGGTCCACGCCAGTCGCCGTCTGGCGGGGCGCGCCAAAGACGGTAGTGGTCACGAGCGCCTGCGTCTCCACCAGCAGCGGGCGTGTCCCCTCCAGGCTGACCACCACCGCCGAGCCGGTCGCGTCGGCGCGCCGCTCCGCCAGGAACAGCCCCGACGGGTTGGTGACATCCACCATGCCATCGCCGCGCATCTCGAAGACGCCAACCTCGTGCGTCGCGCCGAAACGGTTCTTGACGCCCCGCAGCAGGCGATAGCTATGGAAGCGCTCGCCTTCGAGATAGAGCACCGCGTCTACCATGTGCTCCAGTGTGCGCGGTCCGGCGACGGCGCCCTCCTTCGTGACATGGCCAATCAGGCAGACGGGGATGTGCGTGCGCTTGGCCACCCGCATGAGTTGCATGGCGCAGTCGCGCACCTGGCTCACGCTGCCCGGCGCCGAGGCGATCAGCGCGGTCGAGACCGTCTGGATGGAGTCCACCACAACCAGCGCGGGGCGCATCCGCTCGACCTGCTCGATCACCGCCTCGATCTCGGTGGCGGGGAGCAGGTAGAGGCGAGGCTGGAGCGCGCCAAGCCGCTCGGCGCGCAGCTTGACCTGCTGCGGCGACTCCTCGGCGCAGACATAGAGGGTATCGGCGCCCGTCTCGGCGATATTGCCCGCCACCTTCAAGAGCAGTGAGCTCTTGCCGATCCCCGGCTCGCCGCCCAGCAGCACGAGCGAGCCGGGGACCAGCCCGCCGCCCAGCGTGCGGTCCAGCTCTGGCGAGCCGGTCGCGCGGCGCTCCTCCGCCAGCGACTGGACGGCGGGCGCGGAGATCGGCGCGACCGAGGCGTAGGCGGCGCCAGCGGAGGCCGCGCCACTGGGGCGCGATGCGATGACCGTCTCGACCATCGTGTTCCACGCGCCGCAGTCGGTACAGCGCCCCAGCCACTTCGCGGACTCGAAGCCGCATTCCTGGCAGACGAATTTGGTAGTTGACTTCGGCATGACCGACTCTCTCACAGGCGGCGACTTCGCGCGCCGCTTTGCTGGGTCTACGCCCTGGCGATGGGCATGGTTAGAGGATAGCGCCGCGCAGCCGCAATGTCTGTGAAAACTCACACACAGCGGCGACGTGCGCGAGATAGCGAACGGGCGCGTCCCGGAAGGCGCTCCTCCCGAAACACGCCCGCGCTCAGTCCGCTGGCGCCGTGTAGTTAGCGCGACGGCTCATCGCCTGCCGAGAGCGCTGGCTCCTCGGTGGGAGCGGGCAACTCGCCCAGCAGGTCACTGCGCCGCTCGTGGACCTCCAACTCGACCTCACCGTTGCGCACCACCGCCTCCACGATGTCGCCCGGGCGGAACTTGCCCTGCAACAGCCCTTCGGCCAGCGGGTCTTCGATCAGGTTCTGAATCGTGCGGCGCAGTGGGCGCGCGCCGTATTCAGGATCGTAGCCCTTGTCCACCAGCGCGTCCTTCGTCTCCTCCGGCGCCAGCAGTTCGACCTGCTGCTCCGTCAGTTGCGTGCGGACGCGGTTGAGCAGCAGATCGACGATCTGGCGCACATCCTCGCGGCGCAGGCTGCTGAAGACGATGGTGGCGTCGATGCGGTTCAGGAACTCCGGCTTGAAGGTATTCTTCAACTCGCCGAGCACCTTGTCCTTCATCGCCTCATATTCGTTCTGGAACGCCTTGGCCTTGTCCTTGGTCTGGGTAAAGCCAATCGCGGCCTCCTTGTTGAGCAGGGAGGCGCCGACGTTCGATGTCATGATGATGATGGTGTTGCGGAAGTCGACCGTGCGGCCCTTCGCGTCGGTCAGCTTGCCGTCCTCCAGAATCTGGAGCAGCATGTTGAAGACATCGGGGTGGGCCTTCTCGATCTCGTCCAGCAGGATCACGCTATACGACTTGCGCCGCACCGCCTCGGTAAGCTGGCCGCCCTCCTCGTAGCCGACATAGCCTGGAGGCGCGCCGACCAGACGGGCGGCCGCGTGGCGCTCCATGAACTCCGACATGTCGATCTTCACGAGGGCGTCTTCGCTGCCGAACATGAACTCCGCCAGCGACTTCGCCAGCTCACTCTTGCCCACGCCAGTCGGGCCGAGGAAGATGAACGAGCCAATCGGGCGCTTGGGGTCCTTCAGACCAGCCCGCGCGCGGCGCACGGCCCGGCT
>DASVWQ010000290.1:0-10481 GCA_036393135.1 Ktedonobacterales bacterium | reverse complement strand
CGTCGTCCTGCTCTCTGGCGGACTCGACTCATCCACCACGCTGGCCATCGCCGTGGAGCGCGGGTTCACCCCCTACGCCATCTCGTTCCGCTACGGCCAGCGCCACAGCCGCGAGCTGGAGGCGGCGCAGGCGGTCGGGCGTCACTTCGGCGTGCGCGACCACAAGGTGATCGACCTCGACCTGCGAGCGTTCGGCGGCAGCGCGCTGACCGACGACATCGCCGTGCCGCATGGCCGCTCGACCGACGAGATGAGCCACGGCATCCCCGTGACCTACGTTCCGGGGCGCAATCTCATCTTCCTCTCGCTCGCCACCGCCTACGCTGAGGTCATCGGAGCTGACGACATCTTCCTTGGCATCACAGCCATCGATTACTCGGGCTACCCCGATTGCCGCCCGGAGTTTCTGGAGGCGTTCCAGCGGACGGCGAACCTGGCGACCAAGGCGGGGACCGAGGATGGCCGCACGCTCCAGTTCCACGCGCCGCTGATCCAGATGAGCAAGGCGGAGATCGTGCGCGAGGGGACGCGGCTGGGCGTGCCGTGGGCGCTGACGTGGAGCTGCTACGAGGGCGACGCAGAGGCCTGCGGCGTCTGCGATAGCTGCCTGCTGCGCCTCAAGGGATTCGCCGAAGCGGGGCAGTCCGACCCGCTGCCCTATCGCCAGGCATAGGCGCGAGCGCGATATACTGGGCGAGCGTGGCGCCCAGGCGCGCGGCCCGGACACAGAGCCGCATACACTGGCGAACAACTACTACCAACACGACCAATAACACCCCAACACAGTAGAGGAGCAAGAGCGGCATGGCCGAGGGAACCTTTGGCACGGCGATCAACTGCATCGATGGGCGGGCGCAGGCGCCTGTCACCGCGTGGGTCAAGACTAACGCGGGCGTCGACTTCGTGGACACCGTGACCGTTCCCGGCGCGGACAACGTCCTCATTACCACCACGCCAGAGCATCTGGCGCAACTGCGAGCGATGGTCGAGATTTCGGTGAACGCGCACGGCTCGAAGATCGTCGCCATCGCCGGACACTACGGCTGCGCGGCGTTCTCCGCCGAGCGCGAGGGGCATTTCGCCGCCATCCGCGCGGCGGTCAATGTCGTGCGCGGCTGGGGGCTGCCCGTGCTCGTCGCGGGCCTCTGGGTCAACGACCGCTGGGAGATCGAGCAGGTCGCGTAGCGCGACCCGCGCACGCAAAGACGCCCATGCGGCGCGCTGTGAATGGCGCGTGGCATGGGCGTCTCGCTGTCTGGCCTTTCCCACCCTATTAGCAGGTACCTGGGGTCGCTGGGGGCGCAAGGGTCGGGCAGGCGGTCGCCGTCGCCGTTGCGGTCGCCGTTGCGGTCGCCGTTGCGGCTGGCGTCGCGGTGGGCGCTGGCCCAGTGCTGACGTAGACCGTCACCTGAAGCGAAGAAGGTGATGAGGTCGGATGGATGATCGTACCCTGTGGCGGGTTCGTGCTGAAGACAGTGCCAGAGGGGTACTTGTTGTTCGTCTGCTGAACCAGCGTGACCGTCAACCCATCGGTGGTCAGCGTATCGTAGGCGGCGAGATAGGTCTGGCCGACGACATTGGGCATCGTGATCGGCGCGAGGCCCGCGCTGGCCGTGAACGTCACCGAGTCGCCCGGCTTGACCATCGCGCCCGCCGCTGGTTGCTGCGCGATCACCTGATTGGTGGGCTTGGAGCTAGCCTGGGTGACGCAGGTGGCCTTCAGGTTGTGGCTGGTCGCGTCGGCGATGGCGTCTGTGCAGGTCCAGGGCTTGCTGGGGTCGAGGTAGTTCGGCATCGCGAACGGCTGCGCGACGGTGGCCGTGGGCAGCGTGGAGTTCCCGCCCTGCCCCAGCAGGCCCGGCGTCAGGGTCGCCACCAGCACGCAGCCGACGACCAGCACCACCAGCGCCGCGCCAATAATAGCGGCGATCAGCCCGACATTGCGCTTCGGCGGCTCGTCGCCGGGGCGGTTCCAGGGCGGCGCAATGCGTCCCGCCGTATCGGCAGCCTGCGAGCGCATCGTCGGCGAGGCGACTCCACCGCCGTAGCCACCGCCAAATCCGTCATGTTCGTTAGATAGAGGGCCGTCATAAGTCTGGTCGTCGTACTGCGACGAGCGCCCGTTCCCGGAGAGCTGGGGCCGCCCGGAATAGCGTGGGCCGCTGGCGGGGCCAGGCGCGCCATAGCCGCCGCGCGGGGGGCCGAAGCCACCCGCCTGCGCGGGCGCGTCATAGCGGTCGGGGCCGTAGCGTCCTGCCACTGGATTCGGCCCGCTGGCGGAATTGCGGCGCATCGGGGAGCGCAGGAAATTGGTCAGCGTCGCGGCCAGCTCGTCGCCATCGCGGAAACGCTGGGCGGGGTCTTTCTCCAGGCAGCGCAGGATGATGCGCTCGAGCTGTGGCGGGATGCGTGGATTGATACGGCTGGGTGGCTCCGGGTCTTCCTGAATATGCTTCATCGCCACCGCGACGGGGGTATCGCCATCGAATGGCGTCTGCCCGGTAAGCATCTCATACATCACGATGCCCAGCGCGTAGACATCCGCCGCCGGTCGCACGATCTCGCCCTGCGCCTGCTCTGGCGCGTAGTATTGCACGGTGCCAAGCGTCATGCCGGTCGTGGTCAGGCGCTCGGCGTCGGCGTCCTTGTACATACTGGCGATGCCGAAGTCGGTCAACTTGACCAGGCCATCGTCATTCACCATGATGTTCTGCGGCTTCACATCGCGGTGGACGATGCCGCGCCGATGGGCCGCGCCCAGCCCCATCGCCACCGAGCGGGCGATCTCGACGGCGCGCTCGACGGGCAGCGTGCCGCCGCGCTGCTTCAGGTAGCGGCGCAGATCCATCCCATCGATGTATTCCATGACGATGTAGTAGCTGTCGCCACTCTGGCCATAGTCAAAGACCTGCACGATATTGGGATGCTGGAGGGCCGAGGCGGCGCGAGCCTCGCGCTGGAAGCGGGTGACGAACTTGGGGTCGTTGCTGTAGACTTCGCGCAACACTTTGACCGCCACCAGGCGGTCCATCATCTGCTCATCAACCGCTTTGAAGATCGTAGCCATGCCGCCGCGGCCGATGGGTTCTTCCAGGCGGTATCTGCCGCCGACCAGCTCTGCTGACTCCATACATCTCCCAACCGCAGTGGCCACGCCGCACGCCAGCGGCATCGGCTGGATCAAATGGCGGGGCAGACGAGACGGACGCGGCTGCGCAGCCTGCGGCCGTGACGCCAGGGCGATGCGAAACACAAATGATACCGGATGAACTGAAGCCCTGACCGCGTGAGCCAGCGCCCGCGCAAAACGGGCGCGCTCGCAACTGGGAGTGTACCACACCTGAGAACACTGGGGAACAGTCCACTCCCCTTTGGGTTCAGCGCCCGATCAATCCCTCGGCGCAAGTATAAACCCTGGAGCGTAGCGAGACAGTGAGGCGCCTCACAGTAGCGCGCGGTTAGCGCCAGCATGGGAGAGCCGCCAGACTGGTTGCGGGGGATGGAAGCGCGGACTGCCGCTACACTTCGTCAAATCTCGTGTTATGCTCTGTACACACGACATGTCACATCAGGATGGCTGGCGATTGCGGAGCCTGGCGTCCCACAACACGCATGCCCACGACTGGACGGAGGCGCGGCCCTTAGGAGGCCTAGCGTGAGGCGCAGCGCATGTTAAGCCCGCATGGCATCAAGTTCGAGCATCAGCACATGGTAGCGCGCCGCCGCTGCACGATCTGTAACAGGAAGCTGGAGCAGAAGGCGTACTATCTCACCGAGGGCGACGACGCGCCCGAACCTCAGCAAGCCTGGCTGCTCTGCACGGGCTGCAACACCGCTGTCCAGGTGGAACTGGCGCGCTCCGAGTTGCGCTCGCCTGTCCGCACGCGGGTCGCGGTGGGGCTGGTCGCCAGCGCCCGCAGCCCCGGCGCCCGCGCGAAGTGGTGGGAAGAGCGCTTCTGGGAGGACCTCGACGACCACGACTGGAATCGCATCCTCTGGTGGTTCTTCATGATCGTCGCCTTCGGCCACATCATCGTCTTTCTCTTCCTGATGATGCTGCCCTACATCTTCCACTGAGGCTCCGGCGTCGCGGAGAGCAGCGCCAGCGCCTCGTCCCGCGTCGGCGGACTGGCTCCTGCCCGCGCGCATGTCAGCGTCGCCACCGTCACCGCCCAGCGCAACGCCTCGGCCAGCGCCTCGGCGGGCAGCGCCAGCAGCGCCGCGCGCGAGGTCGCGCCACGCTCCGCCAGCGCGCCCAGCAGACCCGCCGCGAAAGAATCGCCCGCGCCAACCGTATCGACCACCGCGACCGCTAGCGCCGACGCCCGCAGCCGCGCGCCGCTCGCTGTAGCGAGGACGGCCCCCGCCGCGCCCAGCGTCAGCGCGACCAGCGCCGGGCCACGCGCCAGCCAGCGCGCCGCCACGGCCAATGGTTCGCCGCGCTCGGCTCCCGGCTCCAGCCAGGCGAGGTCGGCCACGCTCAGCTTCAGAGCGTCCGTCCCGGCGATCAGCGGGTCGAGGGTCGCGTGATAGCTGGCGGCGTCGGCGATCAGGGCAGGGCGGATGTTCGGGTCGAGCGAGAGCAGCGCCCGCCCGCGCAGCCGCCCGGCCACCGTCGCCACGGCCTCCGGAGTGGTCCCGCGCAGCAGGCTGATCGAGCCGATGTGCAGGATGCGTGTCTCGGCGAAGAGCGCGGCGGGCAGGTCGGCGAGGGTCAGCAGCGTATCGGCGGCGCCATCGCCATAGAAGAGGAAGCTCGGCTCGCTCCCGTGGCCTTGCCCCTCCCCGGCGTCGGGCGGCGCGACGAAGGCCAGCGTCGTGTGGCCGGGCGCGCTGGCGAGATAGTCCAGGCGCACACCCTCGGCGCGCAGATAGGCCCGCAGGCGGCGACCAAAGAAATCGTCAGCCAGCTTCCCGGCGAAGGCCACCTCCGCGCCCAGCCGCGCCAGCCCCACCGCGACGTTGAGGATCGAGCCTCCCGGCGCCAGACGGAAGCCCACTGTCACGCCATCCTCGCTGATCGGCAGGAAGTCCATCAGCCCCTCGCCGAGGCAGGTGATTCGAGTGGCCATCGCGCGCTCCCTTCATCGCGTCTCGCGGCGTGCTACAGTGTGCTTGGCGCGCGGGCGCCGCGTTGCCACACCAGCCAGCTATCATGCGTATACCATAGCGACGCCAGCGCGTCGAAACGCCGAGCGCAGGAGGGAGCAGGCCACCATGAGCAGTTCGCCGGTCGCGGCGCCAAACTACGCAGGCGGCGTCGTCAGCCCGCCGCCCTATCTCGCCACGCTGGTGATCCAGGGGCCAGCCTGGCGCAGCCGTTTCGCCCACGGGAACCAGGTCCCGCTCTTCCGGCCAGAGACACACATCGGCAAGCTCGCGACCAACGACATCATGGTCACAGACCCCTACGCTTCGCGCATCCACGCCGTCATCCGCTGGTCGCCCCAGGGCTACGTGCTCGAGGACCTGCGCTCGACCAACGGCACATACCTCAATGGCCAGCGTCTCACCGGGCCAGCGCTGCTCCAGCCCGGCCAGACCATCCGCATCGGCCAGACCCAGCTTACCTTCTACGCGCTCCAGGGGCAGGGGACGCCCGCGCCCGCCTACGCGCCACCCGTCGCGGCTGTGGCCCCCATCGCGGCGCCCGCGCCCTTCCAACATGTGGACCGCGCGCTGTCCGCCGGACAGGGCATCGGCGGCTGGCTGGGGCTGGAGTGGCGCAAGCACTACTGGAAGGCGCTGCTGGTCGGGCTGGTCCTGCTCTTCATCGCGGAGGGCCTGCTCAATGGCGGAATGGGCGATGCGGCGCTGATCTTTGTCATCCCCATCGCCGCTGCGCTGATGCCCGTCACCTTCTTCATCTACTGCTGGGACAGCGACTATCTCTCCGATATGCCGCGCTGGATTCCCTGGGGCGCGTTCATCAGCGGGGCCGTGCTGGGCGTCGCGCTGGCCTTCATATTAGAGGAGATCTTCGTCAACGGCCAGTCGCTCGGCTCGGCTTTCGCCATCGGGCTGATCGAGGAGAGCTGCAAGGCGGCGACGGTGGTCTTCTTCCTGCTCAGCCGCAAGCTGCGCAGCGAGATCGATGGTGTGATCCTCGGCGCGGCGGCGGGCGCCGGCTTCGCCACGCTGGAGACGATGCTCTACGCCGTCACCGCCTATTTCAACGGCTTTCAGGATGGCGGCGGCATCGCAGCGGTCAACTCGACCTTGCTGCTGCGAGGGCTGCTGGCCATCTTTGGCCACGTCACCTGGACGGCGATTGTGGTTGGCGCGGTCTGGCGCGACCGTGGCCAGCGCCGCTTCCGTCTGACGTTCGGCGTGCTCCTGGCCTTCGTCATCGCCGTTACGCTCCACGCCCTGTGGGATGGCGTGCCGATCTTCGGGATGCTGATTGCGGCGCTGATCGGCCTCTGGCTGATGCGCTTCTTCCTCCGCGAGGCCGTCGCCCGCGAGAAGTTCGGGGCCTACGCGCCGCCGCCGCCACCACTGGCGCTCGCGCTCATCACCTACGTGTTCCACCCATTCCGCAGCCCCGTGCCGCGTCCAGCGGGCCCGCCGGCCGGAACGTTCAGCGGCTCGTGGCGAATCGCCGGGCCAAGCGGCGCACCGCAGCCTGCCTACGCCGCTCCGCCGCAGCCCTTGCCACAGCCGCCACATGCGCCACCCGCGCCACAGGCCCGGCGCTGCGCTAATGGCCACATCACCACCGACCCGCAGGCGCGCTTCTGCCGACTCTGCGGCTCGCCGCTCTGACGCCGCTCACGCGCGGAATGCGTGGGATGTACAATGCAGGCGCGAGCAGCGCCAGAGAAGGAGGAGCGCGATGGCGAAACAGCCCCCGACGCCGGGCAACGGCGGCCAGCAGGACATCCCACTCGACCAGCAAAACATCGCGCAGGAGCTGCCAGCCGACGCCCGCGAGCGCCTGGCCGAGGAGCGGGGCGGCGCGGGCAAACACGCGCTCTTCACCAGCGATCTCTCGGTCAATGAGCTGGCGCTGATCCACGACGCGGGCTTCGAGCCGGTCGGCATGGTCGTCGGCTCCAGCGTCTACCATGTCGGCTGGCAGCCCACCTACGGTGGATTCGGCGGGCTTGGCGCGTTTGGCATGGGCTACACGCTCCAGGATCAGGAGCTGGATACCCTGACCACCGCGAAATATCAGGCTCGCGAACTAGCGATGTCGCGCATGGAAGCCGAGGCCGACACGCTGGGCGCCGATGGCGTGGTGGGCGTGCGGCTGACAGTCGGGCAATTCGACTGGGGCGCCGAGCTTTCGGAGTTCATGGCGGTGGGAACGGCGGTGCGCAAACGCGGCGGCGACGGGACGACCTACCGCACAAAGTTTGGCAAGCCCTTCACCAGCGACCTCTCCGGTCAGGAGTTCGCCACGCTGCTGAAGGCGGGCTTCCGACCGCTGGGGCTGGTGATGGGCGTCTCAGTCTACGCCGCCTACCAGAATGGTTACGAGTTCCAGATGATCTCCGGCTGGAGCTTCGGCTGGACGGGCATGAGCGGCGGGATGGGTAGCTACAACCAGGAGGTCCAGCACTTTACCGATGCGATGTACGCCACCCGCAATCTGGCGATGGGGCGGATGCAGAAGGAGGCGCAGGAGCTGGGCGCCGAGGGCATCGTGGGGATGCGCGTCGAGGTCGCGCCGTCGCTCTCGAAGGGCGACCCGGAGTTCTGGGAGGAGCTGAACGAGCGCGACGCGGGCATCGCGGCCAACCACTGGCGCACCTTCCTCGTAGACATGTTCGCGGTGGGGACGGCGGTTGCGCCGCTGGGCGCCGAGCAACCGATCGCGAAACCCGCAATGATGGTCTTTCTGGACAAGTGAGCGTGGCGAGAGGAGATGCGGCAGATGGATAGCGACGACGACCAGACGGCGAGCATGCGCTTCGAGCTATTCGCCGCCTCGCTGCGCGCCGACGCGACTGACGCCATCGCGTTCCTGGAGGCGCTGGCCACCAAGCTGGGCGGCGCGCTGCCCCAGCGCACCCAGGTGGAGCGCGAGGGCGGCCTCTTCAACCGCGCCCACCACGTCCGGCGAATCGCCGTGCGGCTCGGCGAGTGGGAGTATGCGCTGGCGGCGGAGCCGGGCGGGTCGCTGGCGGCCAGCCGCACTCACGCCGTGCGCGGTATCACCCTCAAGAGCGAGCCGCTGGGGCTAGAGGACTGGATCGCGGAGCTTTCCGCTGAACTTGAGGAGCTGGCGCAGGCCAGCCAGCAGGACGGCGCCGCGCTGCGCCGCCTGCTCAGCTAGGTCTACGCCCGATTGCGCATATCCACGCCAACCCAGGTCCAAACCCGAATTGTGGAGGCCCTGCCCGCGCAGGGACAACGCCAGGGGCGCGGTCCCCGGCCAAAGGAGCTATCGATGCCACGTCAGACACAGGGACAGCAGGGACCACAGAGCCAGCAGAACATCCAGCCCGACCAGCAGTCCGCGCCGGTCCAGATGCCGCAGCACGCGCTGGAGCGCCTGAAGCGGATGCGCGGTGGCGACGGCCAGCGTCCCCTCTTCACCAGCGACCTCTCGGTGAACGAGTTCCTGCTGGTCAAAGAGGCGGGCTTCGATCCGGTGGGCATGGTGGTCGGGTCGAGCATCTACCACATCGGCTACCAGCGCGCGATGTTCAACCAGAGCCAGGAGTTGACCGTCCTCTCGCAGGCGATGTATAGCGCCCGCGAGCTGGCGATGGCGCGGATGGAGGCCGAGGCCGACGCGCTGGGCGCCGATGGCATCGTCGGCGTGCGGCTGGATGTCGGGCGCTACGAGTGGGGCGCTGACCTCGCCGAGTTCATCGCCATCGGCACTGCGGTCCGCTCGCACGACGGTACGAGCCACCGCACGAAGTTTGGCAAGCCCTTCACCAGCGACCTCTCTGGCCAGGACTTCCGCACGCTGCTCGCCGCTGGCTACCGCCCGCAGGGGATGGTGATGGGAAGCTGCGTCTACCACGTCGCCTATCAGGGGCTGGGCCAGTGGATGAAGACGGTCGGGCGCAACACCGAGATGCAGAATTACACCCAGGGTCTCTACGACGCGCGCGAGCTGGCGATGGAGCGGATGCAGGCCGAAGCGGAAAACCTGGGCGCCGACGGCATCACCGGCACGCAGATCAAGGAGTCGAGCCACGGCTGGGATAGCCATGTGATCGAGTTCTTCGCCGTCGGCACGGCGGTCGTGGCAATCAGCGACGACCACCAGATCACCCCGCCGCAGATGGTGTTGAGCCTGAATAGCTGACCGTACCCGCGACCAGGATCACCCCTCCGCGGATGGCGCCAAGCCCGAATAGCTGCGGAGGGCGCGCTCACGCCTCGCCCAGGCTGATGTCATAGACCCACTGGGAGGTCGTCAGCCGGGCGACGTCGGGCGCGGGCGCGTCGTCGCGCAGGAGCGGGCGCGGGCGCGCGAGCATCCGCCAGCGTTCGACGGACGGCGCGCCACGCTGGCGCCAGAGGTCGAGCTGCTCGCGGATGTAGCGTTCGGCGGCGGTCCCACCGAAAGCCAGCAGGGCGGGCGCGCGGTGCGGGAAGATGACCATCGAGGGGCCATCTGGCCCTTCCAGATAGAGGATGTAACGCCCGCGCTGCCTGTGCGCGCGGCGTCCGCCAGCCTGCCAGAGCGCGAGGACACGCCCGGATGCCAGTGCGAGATACTGAATGAAGCTGGCGCTGGGCTGCCCCCACCAGAGGCGGCGCGGGCGCGTCTCCAGCAGGCCGCCGACAGTCCCCGCCAGGTCAGCGGCGTTTGGCCCGCCCAGTGTCACGCGCTCGGCGACCCGCGTCACACCCGCCTGCCCGGCGCCCGCCCCGCGCAGCCGCACGAAGCCGCATAGCGACCACGACTCGCTCTCCAGCGCCCCTGCTCGCTTGCGCAGGGCCACACTCACATCCGTCGCGCCGAGCCAGAGCGGCGCCACCAGCAGCCCACCCTCGGCCAGCTCCTCAAACCACGCCAGGCTGAGGTCGGTCGCCCCCACCGTCAGCTCGATGCGGTCATAGGGCGCGCCGGGCGGCCAGCCGAGCCAGCCATCACTCGCGATCACCCGCGCCCGCTCCGGCGGATAGCCCAGCGCCGCCAGTCGCGCGCCCGCCGCCGCCGCCAGCGCCTCGTCGATCTCCAGCGAGATGACGCTGCCCGCCGGGCCAACCAGTTCCGCCAGCAGCGCGGCGTTGTAGCCGGAGCCAGCGCCAACCTCCAGCGCGCGCATCCCCGGCTCCACGCGAAGCTGCTGGAGCATCACGGCGACGATTTCCGGCTGCGAGACAGAGCTGACAGGCGCGCCATGCTCCCAGTTCGTGGTGATGGCGACGTTCTCATACGCCTCCTCCAATGCGTGGCCGGGGAGGAAGTGATGGCGCGGCACAGCAAGCAACGCGCGCTCCACGGCAGGGTCGCCCAGCGCGCCGGAGGCCCGCAGCCGCTCCACCATCCGCTCACGCAGCCGCGCCGC
>DASVWQ010000289.1:0-8389 GCA_036393135.1 Ktedonobacterales bacterium | reverse complement strand
GCAGATGGGGATGTCCTCGCGGCGCACCAGCAGATCGATGTCGCCCGTCGGCCGTAGCGCTGGTTCGCCGTAATAGCGCAGCGCGAGCGCCACACCCTTCACGGCGATGGCCTCTATGCCGCGCGCGGCGAACGCCTCCAGAATCGCGGCCAGCACGCCACGCAGGCGACGATTGCCAATCCAGGCCGCACGGTAATTGCCCAGCAGCGCGCTGACGAGATCGGTGGGCGCCTGGTCGAGCAAACCCACGGCGGTCAGATGCTCCAGCAGCAGCCCCTCCAGCCCGTTCACGCGGGCGCGGGCGCCCACCTCGCGCCAGGCCGTATCATCGAGGGACGCGCCAATCTCCAGGATCGCGGCACGGTCGCTGTCGCTCAGGGCGCCACGTGCGCAGAGCGCGAGCAAGCGGTCAAGCGGATAGGTGGCCGGGATGGCGGATGGCGCGCCCGGCTGTGAGGGGCGCCAGCCAGCGCGGCGGCGTGAGAGACGCGGCTCCGCCGCCTCCATTGCTTCGATGCGCGCCATCGTGTGTTCCCTCCCTCACCCGCTCTCTACCTGATAACGAGTGTCTGGCGCGCTCAGTAATACTCCAGACATACTCGCCGGGCGAACCGCGCGCCGGGGCTTGCGCGCTGATTGGCGCGCCTTCGGAGCCTGCTCCGGGACCGCCTGGTCATAGGTCCTCACCACCTACACCCCGTAACGATGGCTTGCATCGTTCGTTACAGCAGATAGCCCGTTAAGTCGCTGCGTCTTCGGGCGATGCGGATGAGAGGGCTAGCGTCGGCTTGAGCCAGCAGCCCGGCCCGCCTCGCGCTGCGGTCAGCGCCCGTACTGGGGTCATGCCGACCTTTCAGGCGCCCATACGGTTTGTAACAGCGTGTGAAGTCTGAGAATCCCCTGAGGGTTCGCCGATGAGACAGCCCATCTGATGGCCCTCGTACGCCACCCAGCCCTGATGCCATGCGATATGCGCACCTCCACAACCTTTCCGCGCAATCGCCCATACCAATAATTCAGCACAATTGCCCATACCTCTGACCGTGAATCTGCGCTAACAAATTCGTAGTCTGTTCGTTAGACAGTGGTGAGCGTCTGCGCGCTCGAAGGAGCACTGGATCACTTCCTCGCTTGTTCTCTGGTGATGTGAATCGCGCACCCCATAACGGGGCGATTCCAGGCCTCCAGCCATCGCTCAAGATGGGGAGAGCCGTAGTGGCGTCGCTGGTAGACGCCTGGCTAGACATACTTCAGAGCGACCAAAAGCGCACAACACCCATGAGTTGGTCATGGGCGCGCTCATGACCTGATGTGGGCGCGTGTGGTGGTATTTCGACGGGAGGTCATCTCCAGATGCCAATGGATGACATGAACAACCTGACTCCGGAGAGTCAGGAGCCAACTGTCACTTTTCCTAGCCTGCTGACCGCTGAGCAATCACGACGCAGGTTTCTTCGCACAGCTGTCATCGGCACGGCAGGGGTCGCGGGCGCGGCGGGCGTCGCAGGCGTCATTCTCTCGCAGCGCGGGACCGGGCCTAATCTGATGGTGGTCGCGGACATCTCCGGGGTCAGCCAGTCGCACTTCCATGCGCTGTTCGAGGACTCCGACTGGGTTGACTACTCCTCCAACTCCAACAAATCATTCACCATCAACAACAGCACGTCCACGAGTCCTGGCAGTTGGTTCATCGTCCTGGGGATTCAGGGCTTGCCCGCGGATACCTACACGATCTCGGCGGTGGAGAAGCTGTCCACCGCTGGCTCGTACTCCAATATTCCGGACAAAGGGAGCGGCACGGCGAGTCTGCCATTCGAATATCAGTCCCCTGGCGGACTCAACGGCAACATCAACATCTACACCTATACCCCTGGCACTATCTCTAGCACAGGCCCATACACGCCCAGCGGCTCGACCGTCTCTTACCCTCCGCTCACCACGTCCGCAGCACAGGATGTAGTCATCTTCATCCATGTGAACTGGAATACTGGTGGCTCGACCGAGACCTCTACCACGACCGAGACCATCGACTTCCAGATCTCGATCACCGACAGCACTAGCCACACCGTGACCGAGACAATCACGACGACCGGCACGTGGGCGTAGCGCTCGGCGCATGCCGGGATTTGTCGCCAGCGGATGCTGGCGCAGGCAGGGGCGCGGTGGCGCGACAACGGGCTGCCCGCCCCTTCGTCGTGTCTGCGCGCCGCCTGCCTGGCGTCGGGCTCCAGCGGCGCTCTCTGCCTGGAAAGCTCACCTGATGTACCAGATCGACCAGAGCGTCCCCGCCACACCCAATCTGCTCGGCCACCACGTCAGCGTGCGCATCGACCAGGCCAGGGTGGACGAGGCCGCGTGGTCGGCGCAGTGGACCGCGCTGCTGGCGCCCTGGCTGGCTCCGGAGCGCAATCCTGAGGCGGCGCTGCTGGCCGCCGCTGGCGCCGAGGAGCCTGACAGCCCGCAGGCGCACACCGTCCTGACCGTGCATCCCTGGGTGGGCGAGCGCCCATACACCATCTCGCAGCAGCACCCGCCGGGGACCGAGATTCCCGGGCTGCCAGACTACGCGAACACGACAGGGGCGCTGCTCCGCGTGACCGAACGCCAGGCGTTCGAGAGCGCCGTCGCGCACTCATCCTATCCGCTGGTTGTCCACGCGGGAGCGGTGAGCCGAAACGGCGCGGCGCTGGTCTTTCCAGCCATTTCGAGCGCGGGCAAAACCACGCTCACGTTCAGCCTGGCGCGACTGGGCTGGCTGCCACTCGGCGATGACATCTGCCCGTGCGTCGAGGCGGACGGCGAATTCGTCGCGGTGGGGTGTCCGAGGTGCGGCCATGTGAGTATCGGCAGCGAGCTCCTGCTGCGGAAGGCGGGCATCGAACTGGAGGGGCCAGTCGCGGGGCTGAGCCGCTACTTCCGGCCCACGCGCTGGGGGGCGCCAGCGCCAGTGCGCGCGATCATCGCGCCGCGCTATCACGAGGGCGCGCCACTCAAGATCGCGGCGCTGACCCAGGCGGAGGGCGCCGCCGCGCTGTTTGGCGCCACGTTCCAACGCGAGCGTGTCAGCCGCCACGATGAGTGGGCGGCGGCGGCGCGTCTGGCGCGCAGCGCGCCCGCGTTCACGCTGACCTATGGCTCGCTTGACAGCGCATTGGCAGGGGTCGATACTATCACCCATGCCTTCCTGTGACCGGGCATCGCCTGGCCACCGAGCGCCACTTGTGGGGGAGGGTATATCGATGGCGGAGCCACAGATAGGCGCCGGCTCGACAGGCGGCGCGGGTGGCATAGCTGAGGATGTCGCGCTGCGTCGCCGCGACGATGTGGAGTCGGAAATCTTGGCCGACGGCTCGTGCCTGCTCTTCGATCCGCGCTCCAACAACGGCTACGCGCTCAACGCGGCGGGCGCGCTGATCTGGGACTACTGCGACGGCGCGCTCTCCGCTGGCGCCATCGCCGATGAGCTGGCCCACCTGCTACCCGATGCGCCCGACATGCGAACGCAGGCGCTGGCGATGATCGCGACCCTTTCACAGCTGGGACTGCTCCAGCGGCAAGAGTAGGCCACGCAACTGTTCACCCTGCTCCGGGTGGGATTGTAGCCGCCAGTGGCGTTATGCGCCTGTCGTTTCGGTGGGCGGCGGGCAGAAGGAATCGTGACCAGTGATGGCAGAAGGTGATTCGCAGGCGAACGCGCCAGAACAGGCGGCGTGGATGGCCGACGCCATCACCTCCGTTGATACCGCCCCGTTGATTCCACCTTCCCCGCGTGTCGCGCCCCAAACCGCACCGCGTCGCGAGGCCTGGAAAGGCGAAGGCGCGCGCCCGCTGCGTAGCAAGCGGCATGTGTTCAACATCGTGGCGCTGATCGTGCTGTGGGTGGTGCTGTTCGGCGTCATCGCGGAGGGAGTCTCCACAGGCCTCCAGCTCTACCATTCCTTCAGCCAGGCGCGGATCGACGCCGCCGACGCCGTGCGCCATCTCAACGCCGTGCGCGCGCTCATCCCCGCCTCAGCCTCCGGCGGCAAGCTCAGCGGCCTGGCCCCCGTGTTGACGGACGCCAACCTCGCCGCCGCCCGGAGCAACCTGACCATCGCCCTGGAGGACTTTCAATCGCTGAAAGTGGACCTGGAGCCTACTGGCGCGATGGGGGTCGTGACACACGCTCCCATCGCGGGCGACCCACTCCAGGCGGCCACGCTGCTTGCCGACGCGGGCGAACAGGGCTGCCGCGCGGGGCTGCTGCTCATCGGCGACGCGCAGAACCTGCTGGCCTACCTGAAGGGCGGCATCTTTGTCAACGGCAAGCCGTCGGCACTGACACCTGGAGTCGTCGCCCGCCTGCGCGCCGACCTCATCACGGCGACTGCGCAGATCGACCAGGCGGTCAGGGACATCAACGCCGCCAACCTCAGCTCGATTCCCTCGTCTCTGCTCAAGCCGAGCTATGTCACGCTGCTGCGCGGGATCGCGGCCAAATGGCCCGCCGAACGCGCGCAACTCACCGCGCTCCAGCCCTGGCTCGACGTGGCGCCGACCCTCCTCGGCCTGGGTTCGCCCGCCAGCTATTTGGTCGAGATCATGGACAACAACGAGTTGCGGGCGGGTGGCGGGTTCATCGGGAACTTCACCCTCATCACGCTCACCAACGGGCAGGTCAAGCCGTTTACGCTCGAAGATTCGTACCTGCTGGACCGCCCCTATCAGGCCCGCGTCGGCGTCTCTCCGGCGCCAGCGCAGTACGCCTGGTGGCCCTGGGCAAGCTATTTTGGCCTGCGCGACTCCAACCTCTCGCCCGACTTCCCAACCAATGCGCGCCTCGCCATGCGCCTCTACTCGCTGGAGGGTGGGCCGACCGTGCGCGGGGTGATCGCCATCACCCCGACAACCATCCAGCGCGTCCTGCAGGTGGTTGGGTCGATTCCCATGCCGCTCTACCATGTGACGGTGACGAGCGCCAACCTGATCTCGCTGATCGAGCACTACCAGCTTGCCGTGAATCCCCAGACCGACCTGCCGCCAGCCGACCAGATCAGCTCGCCGAACAAGCGCTTCGTGGCGCTGCTGGGCCGCGCGCTGCTGCAAAAGCTGCACAGCATGACGCTCCCGCAGATGATGGACATCGCCCAGACCTTTGGCGCGGACATGCAGCAGAAGGATGTGCAACTCTATTTCACCGACACGCGCAGTCAGGCGCTGCTCACAAAGCTGGGCTACGATGGCGCGACCTCGCATGGCCCCGGTGACGCGGTGACGATCAATGACACGAACGATGGAGTCAACAAGGCCAACCAGTTTACCACCGCGACCTACAAGGACGTGGTGACGCTGGATGCGCAGGGGAACGCCACCCACAATCTGACGATCACCTACCGCTTCCGGGCGACCAACCTGGCGCTGCTCTATGGCCCCGACCGCTATCAGACCTATCTGCGCATCTACGCGCCCTCCGCCGCGCGGCTCAAGTCGATATCCGGACTGAAGAACATCCTGGGCCATGACCAGGTCAACCACAGCGATCTGTCCTGGCGGCAGATGTGGGGCGGCTATGTGCTGGTGGCGAATGGCGTCCCCTACACCCTCCACCTCGTCTGGGTGGTCCCCCACGCCGCCACCTGCGCCAGCGACGGCCACTGCGCCTACACCCTCGTCTACCAGCGGCAGCCCGGCGCGCAGCAGGCGCTCGACCTCACCATCTCCGCGCCCGGCCAGAAGAAGCCCGCCGCCGCATTCTCCGGCCCGCTGGTGACCGACAAGCTGTTCAGCGTCGATTTTGGATGATCGGCGTGGTGGGTGTCGGCGTCGGCGCGGGGGCATGGCTCCAGACCTGCACCCAGTCAACATAGAAGTGGTTGGGGAACGGCGTCGCTGAGGTGGGATTGCCCGACCAATAGCCGCCAACGGCGGAGTCGAGCAGCAGGTACATCGGCTTGTGCGGAATCTCGGCGTACTGTGTGACCCGGTAGACCAGCTTGCCATCCTCGTACCAGGTGATGCTGTTCGGCTCCCAGTCCACCGCGACGATATGGTATCCGGCGCCGAAGTTGGCGCCCCAGTAGACCCCGCCGACGGACTGGTGGACGCCGCCCGCGATGAAGTGCAGGGCAGTGTTCAACACCTGGGGACGATTGCCCAGAATCTCGGCGATATCGATCTCCGCGATGGGGGCGTGGTCCTGTGGCAGCATCCAGACAGCAGGCCACACTCCGGCCCCTGGCGTGACGCGGATGCGCGCCTCGACATAGCCATACTGGAAGGCGAACTTGCCCGTCGTCGTGATGACGCCGGAGGTGTAGTTGTAGGCGCCTGATTCTGTCGTGATGTGGTCGCGCCGCGCCACCAGATCGAGCGAGCCGCCGTGGACGCTGACGTTCTCTGGCAGATACCACTCCAACTCGCCGTTCGCGGAGCTGCCCTGGCAGCCATTGGGCGCGTTTTCGCTCCACCAGAAGCAGGCGCTCCAGTGGGCGGTGTCGAGCGCGGAGCCGTTGAAGCTATCGGTGAAGATGGGTCGCCACGTTCCTCGCGCGGCGGGCGCCAGCAGCGGATCGCTCGGCGTGACGGCGGTTGGCGTCGGCGCCTCGATAGTTGGCGTGCGCGCAGCCGCCGCGAGCTGTCCCGCGGCGCCGCCACTCGCGCCAGTGCGCTGGGGGATGCGCCAGATGATGGCTGCCATGATGCCCAGCAACAGCAGCGCGCCAAGTGTATATCTGCTCCCACTCAGGAGCCGGAGTGGCTCTTTCATCGGGCTATCACCTCCAGAGCGCCCCAGGCGCTCACCGGGCATCGATATACGGGAACCACGACGCCAGCGCCATACGTCATGCGCTGTTCCTGCGCCACACGAGATAATATGAGCGCCCATAGGAGTTGGTGTATGGGATCCTGGCGATGAGTTGATACTGCGGGTTGGCCGCGAGGGCCGCCTGGAGCGCGGGATCGAGCGGGCTGGCCTCGCTCAACTCCACGAGGTCAAAGTAGCCGCCCTGGATCGCCGCGACATACGCGGGCTGGCCCGTCAACTGCTCGCCATTGGCGCCGGGATACTGGAAGAACCCCAGCCCGGTGTATTCGGGCGAGGTGGTGACATCCGCGAGATAGTAGCGCACGACCTCCATATCCTCACACAGGTAATGGCCTGTGGCTGGTCGCACCTGCGTCCGCATCGTCGTCACGAGTTGACTGCTGTTTGGCCAGCTCTGGTACCACCAGTTGGCCTCAGACAGGCCGCTGACAATGCCCAACGTGAAGATCATCAGCGCCGCGAGCCAGCGCGCGTCGAGCCGGACTGGCCCGACCCGGCCGACGATCTCGGCGACTGCGTAGCCCGCCAGCGGCGCGATGAAGAACAACCCGTACCCGACATGTTTCTGGAGCGAGACGGATTCGCCACTGTAGAGGTGGTAGGCGGGCATCGCCACCGAGCAGGCCACCAGGGCAAGCGAGGTGAGCCGAACGCGCCCGCCACTGAAATAGAGGCCTACCAGGCCGAGCAGCCAGAGCAGCCCACCAAGCGAAAGGATTTCGCTCAGCAGCGCGAGGGAAGACGCGGTGGCGATGGGCGCGCGGTTCGTCGTGGACCCCTGAATGGCGTGCAGGAAGTCGTGGTTCAGGGTGTGATAGAGGGTAAAGACAAGGCCCACGAGCGTGGCGAGCGCCAGCGCAACATGCAGCGCCGCGCGCCCCCAGCCGCGCGTTTCGAGCGTGCGGACGGCCATCAGCCCGATGACCAGCGGCACAAAGATCAGCGCCGCGTACTTCGCGCCGAACGCCAGGACCAGCAGCGGCGCGAGCATGACCGCCCCGGCAGGCTCACTGGCCTCGCTCACCTGGATCGCCAGCAGCGCCGCCAGCGCGATCAGCGCGAGGCACAGCGCGTCGAAGGTGGCCAGCCGACTGAGCAGGAGGGTGGGGCCGAGGAACGCGAACAGCGCCGCCGCCGCGAATCCGCTGGCCTGCGAATAGAGCCGCTTGCCGATGGCATAGGCGCAGCCTGTCGGGACGAGCATGCAGAGCGCGCTGAACCAGCGCACGACCTCCAGTCCGCCTATCCCGTTCAGAATGCCCGCCAGGAGCGGATACACATAGGGATAGCCGGAGAAATAGACGGCGTAATTCTCAGGCGGCGGCGGCCCGCCCGTCAGGCTATGCCAGATCTGCGCTCCGGCGTAGATATAGAGCGCCTCATCCTGAAAGGCGCTGTTATGGAGCAGCAGCGCGCCCTCCGCCAGTTGCAGCGCGAGGATCAGCAACAGCGGCAGCAGCGACCTCGGGCGCTCGAACCGCGCCGCGGGCCGCGTCGTCGCGCGAACCAGGCGCGTCTCGCCAACAACCTGCGTACTCACAACTTCCGTCCTCTTGCACTCATCCAGGGGTGTGGGCGGACGCC
>DASVWQ010000288.1:0-8940 GCA_036393135.1 Ktedonobacterales bacterium | reverse complement strand
CACGGCGCTGGTTGAGGCAATGCCCCACGCCGACACCTTGCACATGGTGGGCGCGGTCGCGGGGGCGATACGGCTGATCTCCGAGATGCCCCAGAACACGCCGTTTTCCAGCACGACGCGATTGAACTCCGTCCAGAGATTGGCGCTGGTCGGCTGGGCGTCGGTCTCATTCGTGAACTTCGCCTGCGCCCACCGCGTGTAAGGGAACCAGAAGAACTCGAAGTGGCTGTTCTCGCGCTTGTACTCGTCGAGATGGGCCAGCAGGCTATCGAGCCGCTCGCGCCGCGTTACATAGCGCAGGCGCTTGGCTGGCACGACCCGCAGCGTCACCGAGGCGATGACACCCAGCGCGCCCAGCGAGACCTGCGCCGCCTTGAAAATATCGGCGTCGCGCTCTGGCGAGACTTCGACCACCTCGCCTGCCGCCGTCACCAGTGTAATCCCGGCGACCTGCGTGGCGAGATTGCCGAACCTGACGCCTGTGCCGTGGGTGCCTGTGCTGATGGCGCCAGTGATCGTCTGCACATCGATGTCGCCGAGGTTCTCCTGCGCCACGCCGCGCTCCAACAGCGCGTCGCCCAATTGCTTGAGCGGCGTGCCGCCCAGCACAGTCACCAGCCCGCGCTCGGCGTCGAAGCTCGTGACGCCGCTCAGCCCGTCCATCCGCAGCAGCGTGCCATCGGTTTGCGCCAGCGGCGTGAAGGAGTGGCCGGAGCCGACGACGCGCACACGCCGCCCGACCCGTCCGCGCTCGCCGACCGCCCGCGCCAGTTCCTCGATGGAGCGCGGCGCGATCACCTCGCGCGGCGCGCACACCACTGAGCCGGACCAGTTTCGCCAGCGAGCGCCACGCTTGCGCGCGTCTGCCTTTGCCATACCAGCCTCCGCCTTCAGAGAAAACACTGCCCGTCGCCACGATAGGTCGCGGCCTCGTCCACCACCGCGCCATTCGAGACCAGCGCCAGCCGCTCGAATCGCTCGCACAGCTCACCCGCCTTGCTGTGCCGGAAGAACACCGGATCACCTATCGCGAGCGGCGGCGACCCGCTATAGATGATGGGTGTCTGCGTCTCACCCACGCCCTCCAGCGCATCGAGACGCACGCCCGCTGGCAGATAGGGTTGTGGCAGGCGGTCCACGCCTGGCGCGCCCGACGCCACGTAGCCGCCGCCCAGGCAGGTGTAGCGGCTTGGCGCGGGCCGCCGCACGATCTCGATGGCGAATCCGGCGGCGGGCAGATAGCGGAAGTCGCGGTAGTTGTCGAAGAGCGCGGGGGAGTAGAACGCCGATCCGACGGTCAGCTCCGTCACAACATCTTCCGCGCTCGTGCTGGCCATGCTGCCCGATCCGCCGCCATTCACGAAGCGCGGCGCCCCGCCCAGCGCCCGGATCATCGCCACGGCTTCAGCGCGACGCTGAGCGACCATGCCAACCGAGCGCCGCTTCAGCAGCCGCACGATAGCATTCTTCACCGCCTGACCGCGATAGTTGTCGCCCACTCCCGCGACCTGCGCCTCATAGCCCATCACGCCATCCAGCGTCAGCCAGGGTGAGGCGAGGATGCGCTCCACCACCGGGCGCGCCAGCGCGGCGGACCGCAGCGGCGAGCGCCAGACACCGAAATGCAACCCAGGCAGATCGAGCGAGAGGTCAATGTCCAGGCAGACCGGCAGCCGCGTCTCATGCGCGCGAGCGACCGCTTCGATGCGGTCAATCTGCGCCAGGTCATCCACCATCAGCGTGATATGGCTTCCGGCCAGCGTCGCCCGCGCGACATCCGCCAGGTCAGCCTCGTGGACGCAGGGATAGCCGATCAGCACATCGGCGACGCCCCGCTCCGCCAGATAGACCGCCTCGCGCGCCGTCAGGCACATCACGCCGATGAAGCGCTCGTCGGCGGCCAGGATGCGCTTGAGTATGGCGACACTGCGCACCGACTTGCTCGCCACGCGGATACGCTTCTGGCCCGCTCGCGCCACCACCTGGCGGATGTTCTTGTCCAGCAGGTCGAGATCGAGGTAGGCGAACGGCATCCGTCGCCCGGCAAAGACGCCACAATAGTAGGCATAGTCGTGGGCGAGGGCTGTCGCCGCCGTGGCGGGCGCGTGGGCGCCAGCTTGTGTCATGCGCTCGCTCCATTTCCCGTCGCGCCGCGCGCCAGCGCCAGCGCCGCCGCCGCCAGCCGCCGCAGGTCGCCGCGCGCCCGCTCGCCATCGCGGTCGCTCACATACTGGAGGATCAGGCCATCCAGTCCGCCGATGATGAAGCGGGCCAGCGCATCCTGCTCGACGGCGATGCGCTCGCCCGTCGCGGCGCAGACCCGCTCGATCAGGTCAGCCACGACCTCACCGTAGCCCGCATACTGGCTCTTCGCCAGCCACGCTGAGGCCGGATTGCGCAGCGCGTAGAGCGTCAGCTCATACTGCATCACTTCCAGTTCTGGGGCCGCTTCGACATGCGCCCAGAACGCCTCGATGGCCCCCGTCAGCGCCTCCGCGAAACTCGCGCTCAGCGGCAGGCTGGCCCCGGCAATCTCGCCTGTCCGCCGCATCAACTGGCGCAGGACGGCATGCAGCAACTCATCCTTGCCGCCAAAGTAATAGCCAATCATCGCCTGATTGACGCCCGCCTCAGCCGCGATCTTACGTGTGGTCGTCTCGGTGAGACCCTCGCGCGCCAGCACACGCACAGCGGCGGCTACAATCGCCATCCGCCGCTCCTCCGCGACTTCGCTCCGCGCCATCACGTATTCCTCTGATGAATGTCTGTCACAAGTTAGTCAAACGATTGAATAGATAATAGTCAGGGATGGCGGCCCTGTCAAGCGTTCCGACTTCGCGAGTGTGCGAGGTGGTATGGTGCTGGTATATTCGACAGCGCCGCTGCGCGCGAACATGCAAGGGGTGAGTCGCTATGGATCAGCGCGACGATATTTGCGATGTCGCTGGCATTCTCGTCGGGCATGATACGCTGCTCGACGCCGCCACCGGTTGCACTGTCATCCTCTGCGCCGGGCCAGCGGTCGGCGCGGTGGATGTGCGTGGGGGCGCCCCCGCGACTCGCGAGATCGCGCTGCTGGCGCCAGAGCGGATGATGCGCGAGGTCCACGCCATCACGCTCTCTGGTGGCAGCGCCTTCGGCCTGGAGGCGGCGAGTGGCGTGGCGCGGGCGCTGGAGGCGCGCGGAGTCGGCTACGATGTCGGCGTAACGCGGGTACCCATCATCCCTGCCGCGTCGCTCTTCGACCTGGGGATAGGCGCGGCAAACATCCGCCCAGACGCCGAATCTGGCGTGCGGGCGCTGGCAGCCGCTACGGCTGGCCCCGTCGCGCAGGGCTGCGTCGGCGCGGGAACCGGCGCGACGGTCGGCAAATCGGCTGGCCCGACGTGGTGCGTGAAGTCCGGCGTCGGCAGCGCCAGTGCGCGACTCGATGCGGCGGCTGGTGGCTTCACCATCGGCGCGCTTGCCGCCGTCAACGCGCTTGGCGACATCTACGACCCTGCCAGCGGCCAGATTGTCGCGGGCGCGCGCCATCCGTCGGGGCGCGGCTGGCTGGGTCCGAGCACTGGGACCCCACTGGGAAATGCGCCGAAGGTCCTCGGCGGCAATACGACCCTGGTGGTAGTCGCGACCGACGCGCCGCTCAACAAGGCCGATCTCTCGCGCATCGCGCAGATGGCCCACGACGGCTTCGCACTGACCATCCGTCCCACGCACACGCCGTTTGATGGCGACACCGTCTTTGCCCTCTCGACTGGCTCCGGCGCGGCGGAGGTGGGCGCCGCCAGCCCGCTGACGGTGACAACACTGGGCGCGCTGGCGGCGCAGGTGGTGGCGAGCAGCATCCTGCGCGCCGTCCGCGCCGCGACCACGCTGGCAGACATCCCGGCCCTACGCGATCTCGCTTTCTAGCGCGCCTCAGTCCGCCGCCCGCTCGCGCATCACCTTGCCCAGACGCATGAGCGTCTCCTGGTGAATGCGCCGGACACCCAGTGGCGCGAACCGCCGCTCGAAGAAGCCGTTCACGCCACGCGCGCGGCTCTCCCAATCGCTCGCCAGACGCACGCGCGTATGCTGGCCCGGTCCCACTCGCTCCACCAGCCAGCGGGTCGTGTAGGTCGATGTCTGGTCGCGCTCGACGAGGAGCTGACCCGGCGTCGCCTCTTCCACCTCCATGCGGTAGGCGCGCTCCCGGCCACCCGCGCGCAAACGATAGGTGAGTGTAGCGCTTGAGCCATCGGCGCCGCGCTCGGCATGGTAATCGAGGTAGTTGGCGGGCAGGATCCGCGCGCGGGTGTCGGCATAGTCGGTGAGCGCCGCCCACACCGCATCTGGCTCGGCGTCAATGATCCGCTCAGCCCTGGCGTGAATTCTGGTCATCTGGCGCACACGTCCTTCCATCACTCGCGCATCGCTAACTCTAAACCAGCCGTAGCATGATGGTCGCCAATGGGGGCAGGGTCAGCGCGAGTGAATGCTCTCGCCCGTGCGCCTCTATCGCGTCCGTGGCGAGCCTCACACCCGCGCTCATACCGCCACCGCCAAACGCCTTGCCATCAGAGTTTACCAACTCCATATAGCGTCCGGCGACGGGAACGCCGACGCGATAGTTCTTGCGCGGCACAGGCGTAAAGTTGCCCACCACCACCACCAGATCGCCGTGGTCGCGACCCCAGCGCGCGAACGAGATGACGCTCTGCGCGGCGTCGCTGCCATCAATCCACTCGAAGCCATCCGCCGCCGTGTCGCGCTCGTGCAGCGCCGGGGTCGCGCGCAGCGACTCGTTCAGCGACGCGACGAACATCTGGAGCTTGCGGTGCATGTCCACATCGGGGTTGCGCTCGTCCGTCAGCCCCCAATCGAGGAAGCCCGCGTAATTCCACTCCGCCCACTGGCCAAACTCATCGCCCATGAACAGCAGCTTCTTCCCTGGATGTCCATACATGAAGGCATAGAGCGCTCGCAGCGTCGCGAACTTCTGCCAGGTGTCGCCGGGCATCTTGTTGAGCATGCTGCCCTTCATGTGGACGACCTCATCATGCGAAAAAGGCAGCAGAAAGCGCTCGGAGAAGGCATAGACGAACGAGAAGGTCAACTCGTTCTGGTGATACTTGCGGTGGATCGGCTCCTTGCGGAAATATTCGAGGATGTCGTGCATCCAGCCCATGTTCCACTTGTATGAGAAGCCCAGCCCGCCCTCGCTCACGGGCGCTGTGACGCCGGGGAAGGCGGTAGACTCCTCGGCGATCATCAACGCGCCAGGAAACCGCTCGTGGACGGCGCTGTTGCACTGGCGCAGGAACGCCATCGCGCCGAGGTTCTCGCGCCCGCCGTACTGGTTCGGCGTCCACTGCCCTTCCTTGCGCGAGTAGTCGAGATACAGCATCGAGGCCACCGCATCCACCCGCAGCCCGTCGATATGATATTTGTCGAGCCAGAAGAGCGCGCTGGCAGTCAGGAAATTGCGCACCTCGTTGCGCCCGTAGTTGAAGACCAGCGTACCCCAGTCGAGTTGTTCACCCTGACGCGGATCGGCATGCTCATAGCTGTGTGAGCCATCGAAAAAGGCCAGCCCGTGCTCGTCCTTCGGAAAGTGCGCTGGCACCCAGTCCAGCAGCACGCCGATGCCCGCCTGATGCAGATAGTCCACGAAGTACATGAAATCCTGGGGCGCGCCATAGCGGCTGGTCGGGGCATAGTACCCCGTCACCTGGTAGCCCCACGAGCCATCGTAGGGATACTCGGCCACTGGCATCAGCTCGACATGGGTAAAGCCCATCTTCTTCACGTAGGGCGCTAGCTCGTGGGCCAGCGCGCGATAGCTGACCTGTGGCGTATCAGCGCCGCTGTCGGGCCGCCACGAGCCGAGATGGACCTCATAGACGCTCATCGGCGCGGCGTAATTGTTGGCGCGCTCACTGCGCCAGTCCTCATCGCCCCAGACATAGCCGCCGAGGTCCCAGACCCGCGAGGCCGTGCCGGGCCGCACCTCCGCCATGAAGGCGAACGGGTCGGCCTTCAGGACACGGTAGTCATTATTCCACGAAAGCACAGCGTATTTGTAGAGCGCGCCCACCGCGACGCCAGGGATGAATAGCTCCCAGATGCCGTTGGAGCGCATCCGCATCGGGTGCGCTCGCTCGTCCCAGCCGTTGAAATCGCCCACCACACTGACCCGCCGCGCATTGGGCGCCCAGACCGCGAACGCCACGCCATCTACGCCGTTCTGGTTGCGCGGGTGCGCGCCTAGCCGCTCGTAGAGTTGCTGATGCGTGCCCTCGCCAATCAGATAGAGATCATAGTCGCTCAGCAGCGGCGAAAACGTGTAGGGATCAGGGATGCGGGTGACGGGATGGTCGTCGCGTCGCACATCCAGCAGATAGGCGCTGAACGGCTCGCCCACCAGTATTAGGCTGAACAGCCCCTCCGGCCGCAGCCGCCGCATCAACAGGGGGGCGGGCGGCTGCGCGCCATCCCGCGGCGGCGGGACGACCCAGACCGCATCGGCGCCAGGGATGAGCGCGCGAATGATGGTCACACGCTCACCATCCAGCGTCATCACATGCGGCCCCAGCACGTCGAATGGCGCGCCGTGCCGCCCCGTAACCAGCGCCTCGATGGCGCCCTGGTCGAGCGGGTCAGACGGCGCCTCCAGGCGCTTGCCCACTGTCTTGCCCATATGCGCTTGTCCTCACGCGCTGTCGCGCGACTTCATCCCGTGCTCGCGCCTTGCTAGCTAGTGGTGGCATACGCAGCCGCGCTCAGTTGGCGAGCGCTTCGGGATGAATCTTCTTGTAGTAGCGCATGTAGCCCTGCGCGCTCATCAGGTAGTTGGTGGCCAGCTCGTAGCGACGCACCGCCTGGACGCCGACCTCAGCGCCAGCCCCCGCCGCGCCGCGCGCGACATCCGGATCGGAGGCCACCGCGAGGTCGTGCGCGAGCTGCTGGTCGTCCTCGCCTCGCCGCATGCCGCCCGCGACGATCTCGCCCCAGGCGTAGAGCCGCTCGCGTAGCTCCGCGAAGTGCCGCTCTGTCCCTTCCACTGGCCCAAAGTGCGGCAGGTAGAGCGTCTCTGGACGCAGCGCGCGGAGCCGCTCGATGCTGGCCGACCAGTCTTCGAGGTTGAGGTCTGGCGGCGGCGTCGGTGGGCGCACATAGTCGATGTCTTCGAGCCGCACCCCCGCCACATCACCTGTGAACATCGCGGCGCGGCCCGGATCGTGGAAGGCGACGTGGTGAATCGCGTGGCCCGGCGTGTAGAGCGCCGTCAGCGTGCGCTCGCCCACCCGCGTCTCCACGCCATCTTCCAGCAGCGAAATGCGCTCCTCCGGCACGGGAAGCATCGTCCCCCAGAGCCGCCCCATCTGGTCGCCATAGATGCGGGAGGCGCTCTCGATCAACTTCTCCGGGTGAATGAGATGCGGCGCGCCGATGGAGTGAACGTAGACGCGCGCGCGTGGCATGTGCTGGAGCAATACGCCTGTCGCGCCCGCATGGTCGAGGTGGATGTGGGTAAGCAGGATATGCTCCACCGCCTCTGGCTGATGACCTGTCGCGCGAATCGCGGCGAGCAGGCGCTCCGCTGTCACCGCTGAGCCGACATCCACCAACGCCAGGCCATCTGGCCCGGTCAGCAGGTAGCTGGCGATCACGCCAGGGGTGTCCTGAAAGAGCGTATCGAGCAACCAGAGGTCAGGCGCCAGGCGCCGGACGCGCGGGGCAGGCTCGGTCATTGCGTAAATCTCCCTGATTCCTGTGGAAGAGCCTGATCGCGATGTCGCGCGCTCGCGAGAAATGGTGGGCGCGCGACGAGTGATCCAGAGGCATTGTCCGGCGTGCGCGCCCGCTACGTCAAGCAGGACGGCAAGCGCCATTGCGTTCACGCCCTGACGCCTACTCCAGCGGATAGACATCCTGGACGAGCAGGCTGCGGTACCAGCGGACGCGCTCGACCCGCCCCAGCGCGACCAGCGGACGCCCACCGCGCGTCAGCGCGTGCATCCGCTCGGCCAGTCGGGGTGGCAGCGCGACAGGCAATCGCCCTGTCTCATCCTCCAACACGAGGAAGCCCATCCCCTTCGCCGTCGGCGGGCGCTGCGCCGAGATGACCCAGCCCGCTACGCGCGTCAGGCGCCCCTCGGCGACATCCGCCAGCTCCGCGATTGCCCGCACGCCCCGCCGTCGCAGGCCGCGGCGGTACGCTCGCATCGGATGCGCCCGCGCAGACATCCCCAGCAGCGCGTAGTCTAGCAGCGCCCGCGCCGCGCCGTCCAGCGCGGGCAGCGGTGGCGGCTCCCGCGTCGGTGCGGCGGGGTCGGGTGTAGCCAGCGCCTCCGCCCAGGCCAGCGAAAGTTGCCGCGGATGCGCGGGGCTAGCCGCCTGCCGTCGCTGCTCCGCCATGCGTGTCCGCCCGCCACGTCGCGACGACGACGCGGGCGTGAGTAGCGCCCAGACCTCATGCAAGCGCCAGAGCCGCCGCCGCCGCTCCATCCGTGGAGCGAGGCTATCCAGCGCGCCGCAAAGGATCAGCGCCTCCGCCGCCGCCCAGGTCAGCCCTTGCGGTCGCAGCCGTCCGATGAAGTCCTCCAGCCCACTGAAGGGCCGCTCGCGCCGCTCCCAGAGAATCGCGCGGGCCAGGTCAGCGCCCACCTGCGACACCTGGCGCAGCCCGATGCGAATCGCCCAGCGCGCGCGCTCGCCCATACCCACTCGCTCCACGGTGAAACGGTCCTCGCTGCGGCTGATATCGGCTGGCAAAACTGGCGCGCCCAGCAGTTTCGCCTCCTCCAGCACGACATGCGGCGGGAAGAAGCCCGCTGGCTGCGCGGAGAGAAAGGCGGCGAGATAATGCGCGGGATAATGCGCCTTGAGCCAGGCGGTCTGGTAGATGGTGCGTGCGAACTCAGCGGCGTGGCTCTTGCAGAAGCCATAGCCAACAAA
>DASVWQ010000287.1:0-4585 GCA_036393135.1 Ktedonobacterales bacterium | reverse complement strand
CAGACCGTCTGGCAGGGCGCCGGGCAGGTCAGGCCGAGGATATAGGGGAAGGGCAGCACTTCCTTGACCAGGCGCGCCGCCTCGCGGTTCTGCCCCTTCGCGATCAGTTCCAGGTAGCCGGGGATGTCGATGTGGGTCGGGCAACCCACCTGGCACGGCGGCTGGCAATAGGCGTTGTGGTCGGAGAGCATCATCTCCAGATTCGTCCGGCGGATGCTCGTCAGCTTGTCCGACTTCGTGCGCACGACCATGCCAGGCAGCGCCGCCGTGTTGCACGACGGCAGCGGACGGTCGGCGCCGTTGATCTCGACCAGGCACATCCGACAGGCCGAGGTTGGCTCCAGCTTGTCGTCGTTACACAGATTCGGGATGTCCAGGATCCCGTTCTCAATCGCCACGCTCAGCAGGGTCTGCCCTTCATACGCCTGCATCGTGCGCCCGTCAATCGTGACCTCGAATGACGGTTGCCCACGCTCATCGCGCTTGAACGGTCCCTTCGCCTGCGACATCGCGGCGTCGTCGCGTATCGTGACAGCCATATGTCCCTCGTCTCTTGCGCCAGCGGACCGCTCCTCCCGATGCGAGAAGCGCGGCCCGCGCCGGACCATCTATCAGCCTGCCATCAGTAGCGTTCACCTGAAAAAGCGAACGTCCTAGAGCACGTGTTTCGTCGCGTAGCGGTGCGCCCGCGCGGGCGCGCAGGTCCCCGTGGGGCAGCGCCCCTCCAGGTGCGCGGAGAAGTCATCCGCAAAATAGCGGGTCGCGCTGACCAGCGGATTGACCGCGTTGACGCCAAACCCGCAGAGCGAGCCATCCGGGATGTAGGTCGTGAAGTCGGCCAGCGTCGCCAGGTCGCCCTGTTCGCCCAGCCCACTCGTCAGGCCCTCCAGCAGGCCCGCGACCCGCTTCACGCCGACGCGGCAGGGGACGCACTTGCCGCACGACTCCTTTGCCAGGAAGGTCGCGCGCTCCTCGGCCCAGGCCACCATGCAGGTCGCGCTGGGCAGCGCCTCGACCACCGCCGAGCCGACGATGGCCCCAGCGGCTTGCAGTGTCTCGAAGTCGAACGGCGTCTGGAGCTGGTCGAGCGGCAGCGCGCCGCCCTCCATCCCGCCGACCACCACCGCGCGGGTGGTCGCCGCGCTCGCGTCGATGCCAGCCAGGCGCAGCGCCTCGGCCACGCCCGCGCCAAACGGCAGCTCGATCAGCCGCCCCTCGGTCGCGCCTGGCCCCAGCACTGTCACCAGCTTCGCGCCGCTCGTCGCCTGCGAGCCAATCGCGCGGAAGGCCTGCGCCCCGCGCGCGATGATCGCGGGCAGGTTGGCCAGTGTCTCGGCGCTCTGGACGAGCGTGGGCTGGGAGTAGAGGCCGGCCTCAGTGGGGTACGGCGGACGCTGCTGCGCCTTCAGGGGGCGCCCCTTGATGATCTCGATCATCGCGGTCTCTTCGCCGCCCATGAAGCCGCGCTCTACGCCGACAGCGGTGATTGCCAGCGAGAAGCGCGAGCCGAAGATGTTGCGGCCCAGCGCGCCCTGCTCCTGCGCCTCGCGCAGCGCGGTCTGCGCCGCCTCCGCCGCGCGCTCGCGACTGGAGCGCAGATAGAGGAAGGCCTCGCTCGCGCCGACCGCGAAGGCCGCCAGCGCAATGCCCTCCAGCACGGCGTGCGGGTTACGCTCCAGCAGGGCCTGCGCGGCCAGCGAGCGGGTGTCGGCGTCGTAGGCGTTACAGACGACGTAGCGCTGGCTCTCCTGCGCGCCCGCCACCAGCGCCATCTTCGTCGCCGCCGCCACGCCAGAGCCGCCGCGCCCACGCAGCCCCGCCGCCTTGACCTCGGCGATCACGTCGGTGGCGGACATCTGGCCCAGCGCCTTCTTCAGCGCCTGGTAGCCGCCTTGCTGGGTGTAGGCCGCATAGCTCGTCGGCGCCGTCCGCGCGTCCGTGACCAGCAGACTGGTGGAAGAATCAGGCACGTTGGGCTCTCCTATGGTTGATGGAGCCATACTTGCCGCGCGTCGCGGCGGAAGGCCCGCGCTCAACGGCATCGTCGCGCAGCACGCCGGGGGTGGCGGGCTGCGCGGGAGCGAAGCTCTGGCTGGCCGTCACGATGCCATAGAGGTCGCTGATATCCACGCCGCGCCGCTCGACCACCCGCCAGGCCACCTGCAGCGGCATGCCGTGGTAGGCCGCCATCAGCTCATCGAGCGTCTGGGTGAGGTCCCAGGCGTCGAGCGAGGCGCGGTCGAGGATCGCATCGGCCTGCGCCAGATCGACGGGCGCCTCCAGTGTGGTCGCCACTGGCGTGCGGTTGGGCGGCGCGATGTGGCGGCTGGGATAGGGCGCCGCGTACTCCGAGAAGCGCGGCGTGTAGTAGCCCGCGATGGCCGTCGGCGAGAACCACGGGCGGCGACGGAAGCGGTAGGTCGGGCGCGCGTCAATCGTGATGGCGCGCGGCGGGCAGACCTTCTCGCAGAGCAGACACGCCTCGCACTTCAGATTGAACGGCGTATCCTGGTCCGCCTCCTGGATCAACTGGATCAGCCCACGACTGCGTTCCGGCAGCACACGCTTCTCATAGGGGTAGAGCCGCGTCACTCGCGGGCGGGTGACATGGCTCAGCGTCAGCCCCAGCCCTTGCAGAATCCCGCGCATCGGCTACTCCTCGCCTCTGATCTTCAGACCCTGCTTCTCGATCTTCTCGCGCAGCTTCAGCAGCCCCTCGATCAGCGCCTCCGGGCGTGGTGGGCAGCCCGGCACGTAAATGTCCACTGGCACCAGCGTATCGACACCCTGCACGGTGTAGTAGCTATCGTAGAACTCGCCGCCCGACGTGGCGCACTGGCCCATCGAGAGCACCCACTTGGGGTCGGCCATCTGCTCGTAGAGGCGCACCAGACGCGGCCCCATCTTGGTCGAGACGGTGCCCGCCACGATCATCAGGTCGGCCTGGCGGGGGCTGGCGCGGAAGACCTCAGAGCCGAAACGCGCCATGTCGTAGTGCGGCTGCCCGGCGGCCATCATCTCGATGGCGCAGCAGGCCAGGCCGTAGCCCAGCGGCCAGATGGAGCGGCTGCGGGCGTAATTCTGCGCCCAGCGGAGCATGTCCGCGAGGCTGGTCAGCGCGACGGGCGCCTCCTGCTGGCCGGGGATATACTCGGCGGGTGTGCGGGGCGCCATTGTTAAAGCGATCCTGCGCGGAGGTTGTGTGCTCATGGCTCGATGTAATCCCTTCTGGTCCGTCGCGGCAGGCGGGCGCCTACGCGGCGAAGCGGCCCACCCACGGCGCGGCGGGAACGGCCCATTCGTCCACCAGGGAAGCGCGGTATTCGGGAGCGCGGGGCGGCGTGACGCTGGCGTTACGCTCGTGCGTCATGCGCGCCCTCGCGGTCGGCTGCGCATCTGCGGGAGAAACCCCATCTGAGATTATAACATGGCGTCCCCAGCCATGCACACGCAAATATCAGCCTGAATGTCAGCATGGCGCCAACACGACGACCACGCTCCCCCTGGAACTCCGCCAGCTTGCGCCAGATGGGCCATCGGGCCACGCGGCCTGATAGCGCCGCGCCCCTTCTCCGTTACACAAACAAGCGGGATCGTCTTTCAGCATTTGCGCCCCCGGCGGGAGGACACAGCGACCCATGTACAGCGCGACATGCCCCATGTGCGGGGCCATCATCTACTCCACCGTCGCCGGGCGGGCATGGCTGGCGTGCCAGACCTGCCTGTACTTCGGCATGCTGCTGACGGCGCCCGCCGCGTCAGCGTCCGCGCCGACGACGCCGCTCGCCGCTGTGTCAGCGCCCGCCCCTATGGCGACGCCCGCGGCGGAGGATGCGCGTCTGGGCGCGCTCCAGCGGCATGCGCGGCGCTATA
This sequence comes from Ktedonobacterales bacterium, assembly GCA_036393135.1. Classification (GTDB taxonomy): domain Bacteria; phylum Chloroflexota; class Ktedonobacteria; order Ktedonobacterales; family JADMIN01; genus JAKAIY01. Next base: position 712 of record DASVWQ010000287.1, on the reverse strand, counting down.
GCGAGGACATCGCCGCCGAGCTGGCCGCGCTGGCGCCGCACGACTGCCAGGCGCCGCTGACCCTGGTATGGGACCGCATCCAGCACGCGACCGAGGCGCTCTATCGCAGCCTGGGCGAGCGGCGGATGGGCGACTATCCGCCGGATGTGGAGCGCGTGGCGCAGGCGCTGGCGCGGATTGGCGCGTGGCATCTGGTCGCGCTGCACGCCGCCGGACGCCTCCACGATCCCGACGCCTGAGCCTGGGGGCGGTCGCACGTGCGCACTGGCTGAGATAGCGCAGCGCGGCGCTAAGATTCCTCCGCCGCCTGGGCATCTTGCGGCAACCGCGCGCTCTCCTCGAAGAGGTCGGCCTCGCGCAGGTGCGAGATGTCGTTGAGCGCCATCAGCAGGCGCTGCTCGCCCAGCACGCGCGCGACCGAGACGCCGGTGTTGGCGGCGGGGAAGAAGTAGTCGCGCTCCAGCCCCAGCAGGTCGGCGAACCAGGCGTTGATGGCGCCGCCATGCGAGAAGACGGCCACCCGCTCGCCGGGGTGCGCGGCGTGGATGCGCGCGACCACCCCCGCGACCCGCGCTCGCAGATGCGCCGTGGACTCGCTGCCGGGGATGGCGCTCCACGAGCCGCCCGCGACGGCGACAAAGGCGATCTCCAGCAGGCGGCGCTTCAGGATGCGCGCGACCTCCGCTGGGTCATCGGTGGTGAGGTCGGGGCC
>DASVWQ010000286.1:0-3728 GCA_036393135.1 Ktedonobacterales bacterium | reverse complement strand
GTCATGTCCACCGCGATCTTCATCGCCGCCGCCGCCGTGCGTTTGGCCGCGCGCGTCTGGAGCATGTAGAGCGTGCCCTTCTCGATGGTGAACTCCATGTCCTGCACGTCGCGGTAATGGGTCTCCAGCCGCTGGGCGATCTCGTTGAACCGCTCGTAGACGGCGGGCATTTCCTCGCGCATGTGGTCGATGGGCGCGGTGTTGCGGATGCCCGCCACGACATCCTCGCCCTGCGCATTCACCAGATAGTCGCCGTAGAGGGCGCGCTCGCCGGTCGAAGGGTTGCGGGTGAAGGCGACGCCGGTGGCGCTGTCGGCGCCGACGTTGCCGTACACCATCGTCTGGACGTTGACAGCGGTGCCGAGGTCGTGGGGAATCTTGTTGATCTCGCGGTAGGCGATGGCGCGCTTGTTGTTCCACGAGGCGAAGACCGCCTCGATGGCCTGCCGCAATTGCTCGTAGGGGTCATCCGGGACCTCACGCCCCGACGCCTCGCGCGCGGCCTGCTTGAAGTCAGCCACCATCCGCTTGAGCGCGTCAGCGGGGATCTCGGCGTCGGTCTTTGCGCCGGTCTCCTCCTTGTAGCGCTCGATGATCTTCTCGAAGTCCTCGGCTTTGGCGTCCAGCACGATCTTCGAGAACATCTGCACGAAGCGGCGATAGGCGTCATAGGCGAAACGCTCGTCGCCGTACTGCGCGATGACGCCGCCGACGGTCTCGTCGTTCAGGCCGAGGTTGAGCACGGTGTCCATCATGCCGGGCATCGAGAACTTCGCGCCGGAGCGCACCGAGACAAGTAGCGGGTTGGCTGCGTCGCCGAAGCGGCGGCCCGTCTTCGCCTCGGTCAGCCGGAGGGCCGCTAGCGCTTGCGGCCACATGCCATCGGGGAAGCGCTTGCCCGCGTGGTAATACTCGTTGCAGGCTTCGGTGGTGATGGTGAAGCCCGGTGGAACCGGCAGCTCGGCGTTGGTCATCTCGGCGACGCCTGCGCCCTTGCCACCGAGCAGGTCGCGCATGCCCGCGTTGCCTTCGGTGAAGAGATAGACCCACTTGCGGGGTGACTGGGCGACGGCTTCCTCCAGGCTCAGTTCACTCGTTTGCGCCATGATGACAGACCTCCTGCTGGGGCGGAACGCTCTGGCGGCGCCTCCGGGCGGACCCCCTCCGCCACGGGCGCGGCGATGCGCGGCGACCGTTGAGCGCATGGTGAGAGTAGACAGGCCAACCGTGATTGTGCGCGCTTACACGCGCTGGAGCGGTGTCACGCCCTATTATATGCCGCCAGCGTCTCACGCTGCGCCTGCCTGGAGCGCGCGCCTTAGCCGCCCGCGATGCCCGCCGCATCGGGGAGCAGCGGGGTGGTGGGCGCGCTGGCAGGCTCCTCCAGGATGATGCGCGTGCCAGCGCCGGGCGCGCTCTCGATATCGAGGGTCGCGCCGACCAGCGTGGCGCGCTCGCGCATGCCCATCAGGCCCAGCCCGGCGCCCGACTTGCGCCCGCTGGAATGGCTGGCCCCACCCGGCGCGGCGCCCAGGATCGCTGGTACGTCGAAGCCCTTGCCGTCATCCCAGACCACCAGCCGCAGGCCATCGGGACGATAGCGCAACTCGATGCGGGCGTGCTTCGGCTCGGCGTGGCGCAGCGCGTTGGAGAGCGCCTCCTGGGCGATGCGATAGACGGCGACTTCGACCTCTGGCGGATAGGGCTGCTCCGACCCCTGCTCCTGGTATGAGCAGGGCAGCCCACGCTCGGTCATCGCGCCGGCCAGCGATTCCAGCGCGGCGGGCAGGCCAAGGTCATCCAGCACCGAGGGGCGCAGGTCCTGGCAGGCGCGGCGCACGCTCTCCAGGGTGCGTTGTGTCAGGTCCACCAGCTTGTCGAGGAAGTTGACATCCTCTGGCGAGCTGACGGGATTGATATGGCGGTTGGCCAGCGCGTCCAGCCCGCGAGAGAGCGCGATGAGCGCCTGGGCGGTGTCGTCGTGGAGGTCACGCGCCAGGCGGCGGCGCTCGTCCTCCTGGGCGCGGGTGATGAGCGCCGCGTAGTTCTGGAGTTGCGTCTCGCGCAGGCGGGTGGCGTTCAACTCGACGATGGTATTTTGCAGCTTGTCGCTCTGCACGCGCACGCGCACGCTGGTCAGCGCGAGATAGTAGACGGCGGCCATCGGGGCGAGCAGCAGCAGCCAGGTGAACTCGATCTCGACCGGCTGGAGCGACTCGGTGAGCGGCAGCAGCGGGATGGAGGTGAGCAGCAGCGCCTGGAACAGCAGCGCTGGCCCGGCGCGATACGCGCGGATCGCGCGCCTCAGGTCGTTGGAGTGGGCGGGCGCGAGCTGCAAGAGGCGAGTGACGCTGAAGCCAATGAGGAAGATGAGCGAGGCGGCTAGCGCGGCGAAGATGTGCGCCCGTAGTGAGGTCGGCACATGCGGCACAATCCGCGAGATGGTGGCGAATGCAAACCCGCAGGCTAGCAGGGTCAGCGATGAGTACATCCCCTCACGCAGCGCCTGGGCGATCATCCGGCGGTTGCGCAGGATGTCTGGCGCGTGGGCGATGAAGGGCGTGACGATGGCGAAGGGGATGGCGGCGCGGGCTCCTACCAGCACCAGCATCGCCAGGTAGAGCGCGCCTGTCAGGTCGGGCAGCGTCAGCGGCAGGGTGGCGTTCGCCGCGCCCAGCGCCCGCAGCCGCTGGCGGGTGCGTCGCGAATAGAAGGCGGCGAGAATGGTGAACGCGCCCAGCACGACGAGCGCGTTGTTAGGCGCTTGCGCGCGCACCGGAAGGACGCTATTCGCCAGCCAGAGACACGTTAGCGAGACCACCAGCGGCAGCGCGACTGTCCGCAGGAAGCGCAGAACGTCCAGCGCTGTCAGCGACGCGGGTCGGCGCGCTCCTGGCGAGTCGGGCGGCGCGCCGGGCGATGTGGTTGTCTCGGTCGTGTTCATGGGCGCGCTCCTGCTCGTGGCGCGAGCGTCATCGCCGCTGGTGGCGGCGGGCTGGCGGCGCGCGTATGGCGCCGCCATGTGCTCACACTATACCGCCGAGGCGCCTGGGCCGCCCTAGGCGCGTGGGGTCGAGGACGTGCGGTCGGCGGCGTGGGCTGGCGTGTCGCGGTGGGTGTCTTCCAGATTGATCCAGCCGTTGCGCAGCGCCAGCAGGACCGCCTCGGTGCGCGAGCCGACCCCTAGCTTCGAGAAGATGTTGCCCAGGTGGGTATGCACTGTGCGCACGCTGAGGCTCAGCCGTCGGGCAATATCCTTGTTGGGCAGGCCACGCGCCGCCTCGCGCAGCACCTCCATCTCGCGCTCCGAGAGCGGGGCGCGCTCCTCGGTCATGGAGCGGCGCTCGGCGGCAAGCTGCTGCGCGCGGGCCGCGATGTCGGGATGCAGCGTCGTCTCGCCACGATGCACCGCGCGCACCGCCTCCACCAACTCGCGCCCGCGCACATCCTTCAACAGGAAGCCCGCCGCGCCCGCGTCGAGCAGCTTCATCACATACTGGATGTCATTGTGCGCGGTCAGCGCCAGCACCGCCATCTGCGGCATGCGCGCCTTGATGCGGCGAGTCGCCTCGATGCCGTTCATGCCGGGCAGCGCGATGTCCATGATGACGACATCGGGCTTGAGGCGTTCGGCCTCGGCTACCGCCGTCTCGCCGTCGCCCGCCTCGGCGATCACGCGCAGGTCTGGCTCGGCCTCCAGCAGACGGCGGGTACCCTCGCGGACCAGC
>DASVWQ010000285.1:0-8247 GCA_036393135.1 Ktedonobacterales bacterium | reverse complement strand
CTCCAGCGACTGCGCGGCGCGCCCAGGATCAGCGCTATTGCTGCGGGTCGCGCTGTCAGGCGTCCGCAGCGATCGCGTCTCGCGCGGGCGGCGCGTGTCAGGCTCCAGCACTGGCACGACCTTCACCGGATGCGGCGCGTCCGACGGCGCAGGACGTGGCATCGGCGCCGTCGTCACGGGACACGCGATGGGCGTGGCAGGCAGGGCAGGCGCGCCTGTCGCCCCCGTCGTGGTGGCGGATGCGGCCAGCGGAGCCACCCGCGCGACGCGCGGGACCGGCTCATGGCGGGCGAGGCGGCGCGCCAGCCAGCGATGCAGCGTATGGGTAAAGAGCGTTGGCTGGTCGAGGAAGACCGTCTCGCCTGCGTTGGCGATCATCTCCAGGTCGGCGCGTGGGTTCAGCGCGACCAGCCCCTCCATCTCATGCAGCGGGTGGCGCTCATCGCGGGCGCCCGCGATGATGAGCGTGGGGATGCGGAGCAGCGGGAAGACATAGCGAATGGGCAGGTCCAGTTCGCCCGTCAGCAGGGCCAGCGCGCCATATTCGCCGCCAAACTGGTGAGCGCTGGCATAGAGGTGGTCGAGGGTGCGCTCGTCCACCTCCAGCGGACCGACTGCGCTGCGCCGACCTGCCGCGAGGCGCAGCGCCGGGCGCAGACTGAGGATGGCATAGGGCGTGATGCCCAGCGCGACCTTCTGGAAGAGGCGGGCTGCCAGTTGGCTCGGCGTCGGGTCGATGCGCATCCCAGCCTCGGACTCTGGCGCGACCAGCGCGAGGCGGTCGAAGAGATCGGGCGCGTCGGCGGCGACGCGGGTGGCGATGTTGCCCGCCAGGCCATGCGCCACGACCGCCGCTGGCGACGCCACGACATCGCGCAGGAATCCGGCGAGCATCGCGGCGTAGAACTCGCCAGTGTGGTTGATCGCCGGGCGCTCCGACATCCCGAAGCCGAGCCAGTCGGGCGCGTAAACGCGGTTCGTCTCGGCCAGGCGCGCGAAGATGGCGTGAAACTCATAGTTCGAGGCGCCGGGATAGAAGCCGTGCAGCAGCACAAGCGGGCGCGCGTCTGCTGGCCCGGCGACAACGTAATGCACATCGCCGCCATGCGTGCGGTCCACACCCGCCTCGCCTGGCAGGCCACTCTCCAGCGCCTGCGGTGTCGTCAGCAGATGCCGCGCCGTCAGCAGCGCCGCGCCGCCCGCCAGACCGATCCCAGCCAGCGCCGCTCCCCGCCAGAGCGTGCGCGCCACACGCATTGGTCGCATCGTCTCTCGTCCTTCCCGTCTCGCGCTCTGTCCGACCGCGCCTCCCAAAACCGCTCCCAGAGTCTTCCACTCGCTCAGCTTCGCATGCCCCGGGCCAGACCGCGCCCGACCTGGAGTATCGTCGCATATCCAGACGAGCCTGCCCCCGCCACGGCGACACTGGCGCCTCCGCCTGGGGCTTTCGGTCGCGGGTGGTAGAATCTCATCACGCGGGCGGCTAGCCTCCGCCAGTGAACCACGCGCACTACGCTCCCCACGGCGGCGCCGTCTGGCCGCCTGTTCAATGAGGACTGATCCCACATGCGACTCATCACCACCATCGCGGAGCTGCGGCAGGCCCGCGCGGAGTGGCGGCGCCGGGGCAGCGTCGGCCTGATCCCGACGATGGGCTACCTGCACGCCGGGCACCTCTCGCATGCCCACACCGCCCGCGCCGAGAACGATATCGTGGTCGCCAGCGTCTTCGTCAACCCGACCCAGTTTGGCCCCCACGAAGACCTCGCCCGCTACCCGCGCGACCTGCCCCGCGACACCGCCTTGCTCGCCAGCGCCAATGTGGATGCGATCTTCGCGCCCACGCCAGAGGAGATGTATCCGGCGGGCTTCGCCACCTGGGTCGAGCCGAGCGGCCCACTGACCGAGTATCTGGAGGGCGCGCGGCGTCCCGGCCACTTTCGCGGGGTCGCGACCATCGTGGCCAAGCTGCTGCTGCTGGTTGAGCCGGAGCGCGTCTACTTCGGCCAGAAGGATGCCCAGCAGGTCGCGGTCGTCCGCCAGATGATCGCCGACCTCAACATCCCCGTAGAGCTACGTGTCGGCTCGACCGTGCGCGAGGCGGATGGTCTGGCGATGAGCAGCCGCAACGTCTACCTGAAGGGGCCGGACCGCGCGGCGGCGACGGTCCTCTACCGTGCGCTGCTCGCTGGACGCGACACGCTGGACGCCGCGCTGTGCGGCCCCGGGCTGGCCTCCGTGGCCGAGGCGACAACGCAGATCGAGCGGCAGATGGCGGAGGTGGTGGCGGGTGAGCCGCGCGTCACACTCGACTACGCCGCGCTCTGCGACCCCGACACCTGCGCGCCGCTCACCGCGCTCCAGGCGCCCGCGCTGCTGGCGATTGCCGCGCGCGTGGGCGCGACCCGCCTGATCGATAATCTGCTGCTGCGCAGGGATGGCTCGTGGGACCTCGGCGCCGCCAGCCAGGGCTGAAAGGCCCGCACGCACGGCAGGCGCCCTGGCGAAGTCATTGCCTGAGCCATCCGCTGTGATGTTTCACGTGAAACGCCGCGCTGAGACAGATCCTCGGCGGGGGCCACTCGATGGATGGCTCAGGGCGTCGGGACGGTGGAGAAGACGCCCGACCAGTCATGCAGGGTGTGGATATCGGGCAGGGGCCAGTAGACCAACGCCGCAGCCCCGATGATGTCGGAGCGCGGGACTGGCCCCCAGTCGCGCGAGTCTGAGCTGTCGCCCCGGTTATCGCCCAGCACAAAGTATTGTCCCGGCTTCAGCTTGACGGTTTCAGGGCCATATATGTTGAGGTTGTCGTTGGTGTATGGCTCGGTCAGCGCGACACCGTTGACGCTGACAACGCCCTGCGCCGTGACGCTGACGGTATCGCCTGGCAAGCCGATGACCCGCTTCACGTAGTCGCGGCTGGTGTCCTTGGGAAAGCGAAAGACGATCACATCGCCGCGCTGTGGTCCGTGGAAGAAGTAGTCCGCCTTGTTCACCAGAATAAACTCATTGTTGAGCAGCGTCGGCGTCATGCTGGGGCCATCGACCTGATAGTTCTGCACGAAGACACGCGCAATGAGGAAGATGAGCATCGTAATAACCGCGACTTCGAGCGCGTCCAGCAGCAGTCGTCCCGCCCAGCCCTCGCCTTGCTCGTCCTGATAATTGTAGGTCTCGTCGCGAGGCGCTACACTGCCACGCGCCATCTGCCGCATCCTTTTCGCTCTCGCCGCCCGCAGGTCATCGCACTTCACTATACTGAGCCTGCGGACATTGCGCAAACTCAGGCGAGAAGTCCTGTTAGCCAGACGCGCGACGCCTGTCTGGCGTATCACTGATGGGCATGGCGTGGCGCCGCCCAGACGGGTAGATCAATTGTGGGCGCGGTCGGCGAATGATAGAATGACCTCCGACCTGCCTGCCACAAATCGGCCCCATGCGGGCGGCGGCGATGGATGAGCGCCCTGGCGCCCGCCGGAGACGGAGGACAGACGAACTTGGATCAGGACTTCGCGCGCAAGCGTCAGCAACCAGGTCCGCAGGAGCGGCAGGCCCCACAAGCGCCAGACACAGCCTCGCCGCTCGATGAGGACGAGCTGAATCCCCCGTGGGATCACGCGAGCGGGCGCTGGCCAGTTCCAGCCCCATCGGCCCCGCAGTCTGGGGATACCCCCGCGCCGCTGGCCGATCCGCACCTGGGCGCGCTGGTCGAACGCTCGTTGCCCAGCGCCAGCATGCACGACTTCACCGCAACCGGCAAAGTCACCGCGCTTCCGCCCCTGCGTCCAGGCCTCTCGTGGAGTCGCGGGCTGAAGGCGCCGCGAGCGACAGCCGCCCCCGCCATCAGCGGGAGCTTTAACCGCGCGGGCGTCGAGGTAGACGATCAGCCCTCGATGCATATCGCCGCGCTGAAGAACAGCACCCTGCTGCGCGCCACCACCATCGTCTCGGTGGCGCTGCTGGTCAGCCGCATCTTCGGCATGCTGCGCACATTCCTGTTCGCCTATACCTTCAAGTACGGCTCCGTCACCGACGCCTATACCCTCGCTTTCACGCTGCCCGACGCCATCTTCAACATCGTCGCGGGCGGCGCGCTGGCCTCCGCCATCATCCCGGTCTTCAACGACTATATGGTGAAGAAGCGCGACCGCAAGACGGCCTGGTATGTGGCCAGCGCCGCGCTCAACACCTCGATAATCCTGCTGGTCATCTTCTGTATCATCTCGATCATCTTCACCGAACCCGTGCTGCGTCTGGCATTCGGCGACATCTTCCGTGGCTGCCCCAGCTCGCCGACCTGCTCTGGCCCGCTGGCGGTGCAACTGACGCGAATCATGCTGCTCCAGCCGATCTTCCTGGGCGGAGCGACGGTCGCCATCGCGCTGCTCCAGGCGCGGCAATCGTTCCTTGCGCCCGCCATTGGCCAGGTAATCTATACGCTGAGCATCGTCGGCGGCATTGGCGCGACCCTGCTCGACAACAAGACGGGCATCTTCGGTGGGCATCTGGGCATCTATGGCCCGACGTGGGGCGTGGTCGTCGGCGCCGTGCTCCAGCTCCTGATCCAGATTCCGGCGCTCGTTAAAGCCAAGATGGCATACCGCCCCGTCATCAGCGTTCACCATCCTGGCGTCATCGAAATCGCCCGCCTGATGGGACCACGTGTGCTGAACGCCGCCGTCCTCTATACCTCGGTCTTCATCAACCGCTTCCTGTTGATTGGGCTGACGGCCGGTGTGCTGACTGGCTACCAGACCGCCATGACGCTGATCCTGCTGCCCAATGGCGTGATCGGGCAGGCCTTGGCCCAGGCCGCCTTCCCGACGCTCTCCACGCTCGTCTCGGCGGGTGAATGGGACCGCCTGCGCCAGACCGTGCTGCGCAGCATCCAGACGATCATCTACCTGGCCATTCCCGCCTCGCTAGGGATCATGGCGCTGGCCAAACCTATCGCCACCGCGCTGCTCGACTACCACAACTTCGACCCCTCGAAGCTGCCCACCGTCTATGAGCCACTGATCTTCTTCGGCATCGGTCTGACGGGCCTGGCGCTGGTGGAGATCCTCACGCGCTCCTTCTACGCGCTGGAGAACACGCGCACGCCGACGCAGGTGAGCCTGTTGCAGTTCATGTTCGTGATTGGCATGAGCATCCTGCTGGAGCGCTGGGGTGGGCCTGGCATCGCGCTGGCGTCGAGCCTCGCCTGGACGGGTGAGGCGATCGTCCTGCTGATTCTGCTGAAGCAGGAGATGGGCGGCTTCGACTTCAAGGCGCTGGGGATCTTTACGATCAACGTGCTGGCCGCAAGCGTCGCCGCGAGCCTGGCCGCCTTGCTGATCTACATGCTTGGCGAGTTCGTGTTGCCGTCGGGCGCCCATTCGATCATCGAGTCGGCCAAGCTGGTCGTCCGCCTGATGGTGGCGGTGAGCTTCGGCGGCGTGGTCTACTTCAGCTTCGCCCACTTCCTCAAGATCGACGACGTGCTGCCGCTGCGCCGCATCCTCCAGCGCATTCGCCGCCGCTAGCTCCACCGCATGCGCCCATGGCGCTACTTTCGCCTGGCCCGCCGCGTCTACACATCCAGACACGCTCCCAGTCGGCCCCTGACACTCCGCGTCGGGGGCGTCGTGGAGCGCGCAGGTGGTGAACGCTGGCGCACTGGACAAGCGGAAACGCGCCTGCTACCATCAGACTACATGGTATCAGGCGATGTCGTCGCGCCGGTCCAGCACAGCGCCCTCCGCTGTCCCTCCGTCGTGCGCCCGGCGCGCCATCACCGAGGACTGCTCGACTCGCGACAGGCGACATAGAAAAGGACCGTTGCGCCATGACCCATGACAACGCTTCCATCGAAACCGCGCTCGCGTACATCGACAAGCATCAGGACCGCTATCTCAGTGAGCTGTTCGACCTGCTGCGCATCCCCAGCATCAGCACTCTGCCCAAGCACAAGAAGGATGTGCGCAAGGCGGCCAGGTTCGTCGCTGAGAAGATGGAGAGCATCGGCCTGCGCAAGGTGAAGGTCATCAAGACCGATGGCCACCCGCTGGTCTATGGCGAGTGGCTGGAGGCCGAGGGCAAGCCGACGATCCTGCTCTATGGCCACTATGACGTGCAGCCAGTGGACCCGCTGGAGCTGTGGAACAGCAACCCCTTCGAGCCGGTGGTGCGCAACAACAATATCTATGCGCGCGGCGCGGTGGACGACAAGGGCCAGATGTTCGGGCTGCTCCAGGCGCTGGAGGCCTTGATGCGCGCCTACCACGGGCTACCGGTGAATGTGCGCTTGCTGATCGAGGGCGAGGAAGAGGCCGGTGGCGAGTCCATCGAAGCCTACGTCCGCGAGCATCCACAGAAACTGAAGTGTGACGCGGCCTACATCGCCGATACGGGGATGCCCGCGCCGGGCTACCCGGCCATCATCTATGGCCTGCGTGGCATCCTCTACACAGAGTTTGTGGCGAAGGGCGCGGTCCACGACCTGCACTCTGGCGCGTTCGGCGGGGTGGCGCCCAACCCGATCCATGCGCTGGCGCTGGTCCTGGCAGGGCTGAAAGGCGCTGACGGGCGCATCACCATCCCGGAGTTGTATTCGCGGCTGAAGGGTGTCAGCGTGCAGGAGCGGGCGCTGTGGGATCGCAGCCCGGTGGATATGCCAGCCATCCTGAAGCGCGAGATGGGCGTGGATGTCCTGCCCGGCGAGGAGCAGATCGACCCACGCGAGCGCCTGGCCGCGCGTCCGACGCTGGAGGTCCACGGCATTCGCGGCGGCTTCGTAGATGAGGGCGCCAAGACGGTGATTCCGGCGGAGGCGGTCGCGAAGGTCAGCCTGCGCCTGCCGCCTGAGCTACGCCCGCAGGAGGTGCTGCCGCTGCTGCGCAAGCGCGTCGCGGAGCTATGCCCACCCGGCGTGACGATCGAGGTGCGCGAGATCCACAGCGGCGACGGCGTGAGTGTGCCGCTCGACAACGTGTATGTCCGCGCGGCGGAGCAGGCGCTGGAGCAGGAGTGGGGGCGCGCGCCGGTCTACGAGCGCGAGGGCGGCTCGATCCCGATTGCGGCGCTCTTCGATCAGGTGCTGGGCGCGCCAGTGGCGCTAGTCGGCGCTGGTCTACCCGACGATAACATCCACGCGCCCAACGAGAAGTTCCATCTGCCCAACTACTACCACGGCATCCGCCAGGCGGCGCGCTTCCTCGACATCGTGGGGCGTGATCCCGCCATCTTGGCGCGGCCCGCGCGCATGGGCGCCGCGCCACAGAAGGCATCGTCTGGCAACGGCGCGAGCGCGTCCGCGAAAGCGCCAGCAAAGACCTCAGCCAAGAAGGGCGGCGCGACCAACTCGGCCCGCCCAGCGCGTCCCCGCCCAACGACGGAGCATCAGGCATGACCAACGCGGCCATTGATCTTGGCGGCATCTACCCGCCCGTCCCGACCTTCTTCCATGAGGATGAGTCGCTGGACCTGGCGACCATGCGGACGCATATCGAGCGGCTGCGTGAGAAGGGCGTCACGAATATCGTCGCGCTCGGCTCGAATGGCGAGGCCGTCCACCTCGACCGCGACGAGCGGCGCGCGGTGATCGCGGCGATCCGCGAAGCGGTTGGCGCTGAGGCGCAGGTGCTGGCGGGGGCGGGCGGACAGTCCACCCGCGAGACCATCGCGCTCTGTGAGCTGGCCGCCGAGGCGGGGGCGAATGTCGCGCTGATCCTGCCGCCAAGCCACTATGGCGGCAAGATGGGCATGCCCGCGCAACGCGCCCACTTCCTGGCCGTCGCCGACGCCAGCCCCCTGCCCGTGGTGGTCTACAACATGCCCGCCAACGCCGCCGGAATCGACCTGGACGCCGAGACGATGATTACGCTCTCTGCGCACCCCAACATCATCGGCGTGAAAGACAGCTCCGGCAACGTGGCGAAGATGGCGGAGGTCGCGGCCAGCGCCCGCGAGGGCTTCGTCGTGCTGGCGGGCAGCGCGGGATTCCTGCTGCCCGCGCTGGTGGTGGGCGCGAGCGGCGCTGTCGCGGCGCTGGCGAATGTCGCGCCGCGCGAATGCCTCCAGCTCGTCAGCCTCTATCAGCAGAGCGCGCTGGCCGAGGCGCGAGCGCTCCAGGCGCGGCTGATCCCCGTGAACACCGCTGTCACGTCGGGCTTTGGCGTGGCGGGATTGAAGGCGGCGCTGCAATTTGTCGCTCACTATGGTGGGGAGCCGCGCCGGCCGCTGGCGCCACTGGGCGAGGGCGAG
>DASVWQ010000284.1:0-7747 GCA_036393135.1 Ktedonobacterales bacterium | reverse complement strand
CCTTGGGCGTGGCACAGCGGTTGATAGCGTCATCCAGTCAGTCTTTCCCGCGCCGGTGTACTACCTCGCGCTGCTGTGCCTGGTCGGCGGCAACTTCATCTTCTTCTATACCAACGTCTACGCCTGCGTGCGCGCTGGCTATTATGACCTCGCGCGCTACATGCTCCTGGGGCCACTCTACTGGCTGCTGATGAGCGTCGCCGCCTGGGTGGCGCTGGTCAGCCTGATCCGCAACCCCTTCTACTGGGCCAAGACGACGCACGGCGTGAGTCTTGGCGCCACGAAGCTCGGTCTGAATCTCGTCGCTGTGAGCGGCGGACATACGTTGAACGCGAGCGCGGTCGCCGCCCATCGGGTCGCTCCATCGCGGACCGCGACATTGACGCGGAGCCGGATAGATACCGATGACAAAGACGCTGGTCCGCTCGCTGGCGCGAAGAGCCTCTCCGTCATCCTGCCAGCGTACAACGAAGAGGCGCTGATCGCATCTACTGTGCGTTCGGTTGTCGAAACGCTGTCCAGATGGGGGTTGGAGTTTGAAGTGGTGGTCGTCAATGATGGCAGCCGCGACCGAACCCGCGAGATTATCGAAGCGCTCGCTGCGCGTGATAGACGCATACGCCCGATTACGCATAGTGTGAACCGAGGGTATGGCGCTGCGCTTGTCACGGGTTTCGAGTCCGCTGAGAACGACTTGATCTTCTTCATGGATTCTGACGGACAATTCGATATCGGCGAGCTTGCTACCTTCCTCCCGCTGGAGCAGCAATATGACGCGGTCTGGGGCTATCGCACAGATCGCAAAGATACGTGGATGCGCCGTCTGAACGCTTGGGGATGGAAGCAGCTCGTGCGTCTGTTTCTGGGTGTTTCTGTACGCGATGTAGACTGCGCGTTCAAATTGTTCCGCGCTGAGTTCTTCCGCATGCATCGACTAGAGACACGCGGCGCGATGATTAACGCTGAGCTGCTCTACAAGCTGCGCGGCGACGGCTGTAAGATCGCTCAGGTAGGCGTTCGGCACATCGAGCGGAAGGCAGGCCGAGCTACGGGCGCCAGGCCCGCGGTCATTCTTCGAGCCATAAAGGAACTCGTCTTGTACACCTGGCGCTGGCGTATCGCAAGCCGTCGAGCTACCGCTAGATAGTGTCACCGCAGCGCCGCTAACGTGTTGAGCCAGCCGTGGGTGTTGGTCGGTGTTGCGACGGCGCCCGCCCCGGCCAGCGATGGTCAGGGCGGGCGCCGTGTTGTGCGGGCGGATGGGGAAGCGGGGCAACGGCGCTGGCGTCAGACCGCCGCCTTCTTGCGCGACTTCCCGGAGGAGCGCGCGGCTGGCCCGCTGACGGGGGCGCGGGTGGTCGCTGGCGGCGGCGCTGGCTGCGTGGCGGTAGGCTTGCGCGGGCTGCCCCGCAAGCGGAAGAGCGTCACCACGACGAAGGCGCCGACCGCGCCCGCGTAGATGCCACGCATCCACGGCTCACCGCCGTCGCTGCCCGCCAGCATGCCATGCGCCGTCACGAGGATGAAGGCGACGAAGGCGAGGAAGTGGACCGCGCGCCAGAACTTGTAGGGCATGAACGCGCGGAACCACGACGTGAAGAGCAGCGCCACCAGCGTGTAGAGTGCGAAGACGCCAAGGATGACGGCGAACGGGCGGTACGGCTCATTCAGCGGCAGCAGCAGGTTTTGCGGACTGAACGGCAGGTAGGGATCGAGCAGCAGCGTCACCAGATGACCCAGGATCAGCGTCCCCGCCAGTGTCGCGAGGAACTGGTGCAGTTCGTCCACGACCCAGCTCAGGCCCTCGCGCGATTGCCGCGCGATGCTCCGCAGCGCGCCGAACAGCACTGAGACGGTCAGCGCGACATAGGCGCCCACCGCCAGCGCGCGGGTCAGATACCAGAGGGTCGGGCTGGTGTCCGCTGCGCGTCCGGGCGCCAGCGCCAGCGCGGCGCCGCCGAGCCAGCCAGTCACGATCAGGTGAGCCATGTTGTTCCTCCGCCGCCGTGCGTGGTGAGATAGTCATCCAGATTCGCCGATGGGACCAGCCGTCCGTCGCTCAGCGTCAGCAGCAGCGCGACTGGCGTGTCGCCGTAGTATTCGTCCGTTAGTGTATCCGTCGTCGCCGCTCGCGCCCAGGCCTCTTCGACCACGCGCAGGGCCAGCGGATAGCCCCGCAGTATGGCCACCTTCGCCGCGACCTCGGCGTGGGCGGCGGTTGGCGCGAAGGCCGCCGCCGCCATCAGCAGCGGTTCGCCAGCCGTGTCGTCATCGCCCGCGTCAATCCACAGGTGGGCGGGCCGCCCCGTGCGCGGATCGATGAGGTGGTGCTGGCGGGCGCCGTCATGATACCACCAGCGGTCGCGCGCCCCGGAGACAGCTAGCCCACCTGCGCCCAGCGTCACCACGGGCAGCGCGTCCGGGTCCGCGCTCAGCGCCTGCTCAGACGCGCCCAGGGCAATCGGCCAGACATCGCCCTCCTCTGGCCCACCCCGCGCGCGCATATCGCCGCCAACATCGAGCAGCGCGTGGTCCTCCGGCGCGAAGAACCGCTCCAGCGCGACATCAGCGGCCCAGCCCTTGGCGATGCCCCCCAGGTCGATGCGGACGCCATAGGGCAGGCGCACGCGGCGGCTGGCGGCGTCCAGGTCAATCGCGCGCCAGCCGCCGGGGGCCGCGCCAACCCACAGCGCCCGTCCGCCGGGAGCCACGCCGGAGGCCACGCGTTGCCGGCTGAGCGCGCCGTAGTCGCGGTCGTAGCCCAGCGCCTCCAGCACAGCCAACAGCGTCGGGTCAAACAGCCCGTCGCTGGCCTGCGCCGCCCGCACGCCCTCGGCCAGCGCGTCGAAGAGCAGCGGCGAGACCGCGCGCCAGCTTCCCGCCGCCGCATTGAGCCGCGAAAGCTCGCTCGTCATGTTGAAGCGGGTCAGGCGCCGCTCGACCTCGCGGAACCAGTCCATACAGGCGGCGAGCTTGTCGCCTGCGGCGTCTTCCGCGCCTGGCTCCGCAAGCATGTGCGCGCCCACCCGGGTCGCCATGATGCGCTCGTATCGCTCGACCTGCATGCGGCTAGTCCTGTCCGGCGCGAAGCCTCAGTGCGCGGGCGATGGCGTTGCGGTGGCGGCGGGCTTGGGCTTGGGTTTGGGCGTCGCGGTCGGGGCTGGCGCTGGCGCGCTGCCTCCGGAGCCGCTCTTCACCGTCGCCGTCGTCGCCGTCGGATGCGCCGAAGTGGTCGGCGTCGCGGTGGGGCCAACGGTCGGGCTGGCAACGACGGGCGCGGCGGCGGCCCAACTGGTCGGGCGATGGTTCGTCATGTTCCACGAGGCGAAGAGCAGCGCGCTGACGCCAACGAACGCGCCCAGCCGCACCAGCGCGCGCGCGCCCGCATGGCCCGCATGGCCCGCGCCGACCGCTGCGCCACCCGACCCGCCGCCCGATTGCAGCGTCACATCGCCAATCGGGTGGGCGATGCAACTCAGCACGTAGCCCTCGGCCCGGTCGGCCTCCGAGAGCGCCTCGCCGACCGGGTTGACCTGCCCCGCCAGCACTCGCAGCTTGCAGGTCCCGCAGGAGCCGACGCGACAACTGAACTCCGGGTGGTAGCCGCTGCGCTCCAGCGCCGCGAGCAGCGTCTCCTGCGGCTGCGCCTCGATGGTGTCGCCGGTGTCGGCGAGGGTGATGCGCCCACCGACGCCGCCGCTGCTCTCGACCGCATAGGCCGGGCCGGACTTGGTGGCGAAGATTTCCGAGTGGATGAGATTTCGCGGGACACCCATGTGGGTGAGTCGCGCCTGCACGTCGCGCTTGAGCGATTCGGGGCCGCACATATACCAGTGCGCGCGCTTGCCGAGGCTGCCGGAGCGCTCCAGTATGGCGTCGGGCGTCAGGCGGTCGCCGTGGGCGGAGTAGTAGCGCGCCTGCCGCAGCCAGGTGCGGTCGGGGTTCATCTCGGCCAGTTCGTCGCCAAAGATCTCGACATCGGGCGCGCGCGAGGCGTAGTGCAGGTGGACCAGCGGCTGTCGCTCGGTCGGCATACGATTGATCGCGCGCAGCATGCCCATGATCGGCGTGATGCCGCTGCCCAGCGCCACCATCACCAGCGGCGTCTCAGCGGAGGTGTGCGCGGGCAGGGTGAAGGTTCCGCGCGGCAGGCTGGCGTAGAGCAGTGTGCCGGGGACCACTGAGTCATAGAAATACGTGGAGACGGCGCCCATTTCCATGCGCTTGATGGTCAGCTCCCACGGGCGTGCGGTGTCGCCATCGCCGCAGAGGGAGTAGGAGCGGTAGAGCGTCTCGCGGGGTGTGGGCAGCGCCAGGGTGACGAATTGCCCTGGCAGATAGGGGGCGGGCGCCTGGCGCGCTCCGGGCAGCACGATGTGAATGGAGACGACATCTGGCGCGATGACCTCGCGGCCCACGACCTGTACCGGCAGCATGTTCGCGGGCGAGACGATTGGCAATCCCTGTGTCGGCGGTGAATCATAGCCCATGTGTTTCCCTCCCCATGCGCCCTATGCGCGCCCCTCGCTGCATGTCGGCTACGGCGTCGGGAGAGGCTAGCATAGGCTATTTGTCTCGAAGCAGTTACATAACGATAGGGCGATGCTATCATGCGAACATTGTTAGGGCAAATCGCGGGGGACTTGTGGTATAGAACCACGAAGCGTGGACGCAGAGGAGGCGACAGGTGGGCATTCTGCGCAGCAGAGTCGGGCTGGCGGTGGTTGGACTGCTGCTGGTGGGCAGCATTAGCGCCGCCATCGCGATGCTGACGGCGCCGCATTCGGCGTCGCCAACGCTCAATGCTATCACGCAGCGCGGAGCCACGGCCACCGCGACCCACACGGGGAAAACCGATACGGCGACGGCCACCACGCAGGCCGTGGCGACCAACACGACTGCCTCGCAGCCTACCAGCCCGCCCGCGCCGACTGCCCAGCCTACGCCAACCTTCGCTCCCGGCCAGAGCGTTGATGTGAGCGGCAAGACGGCGAACGTGACATCCACCAGCGGAGGCGGAACCTTCACCCTGCGCACGCGCAACGGCAGTTTCTCGATTGTGGTCAATGGCTCGACGAGCTTCTCGGGTACCGCGAGGGACATGGCCACGCTCCAGAATGACTGGAACGCCGAGGTCCACGGGATTGTCCAGAACGATGGCTCGATCCTCGCCACAGAGGTCAACGCCAACCCCGACAACTGAGCCGCCGTATCCTCTCACAGCGCCCCGCTGCTCCAGACGGAGTGGCGGGGCGTTTCGTCGCGCTTGCCGTGACGCCATTGGTAGCGGACCAGCCGCGCGGGTGATGGGTTTGTGAGCGCGCCCGGCGACAATGGACTCGCGATGGAGCGAGAGCGCCGATGCCCGGACGGGTTGGTCCCGCCCGGCTTGGCGGCGAGACGCTCTGAGGAGGATGAGCTGTGAGTAACCAGATGGAACCGATGGATGTGTTCACGCCATTGCGTGAAGCTGTGTCGCGCATGTTTGACGAGGGGGCGCTGAGCCCTGAGCGGCTGCTGTATTTTGGCCGCTCCATTCCCGTCGATGTGATCGATACGCCCGAGGAGTACGTCATCGAGGCGTCGTTGGCGGGCGTGCGGCCTGAGCATGTGCAGGTCAGCGTGGCGGACAACAACGTCACCATCCGCGTGGGGCGCCGAGCCTATGCGCGGCATGACGAGGATGTGGTCTATCTGCGCCACGAGCGCATCGAGCGCCCGCTGCCCGAGATGACCCGCGTGATTCCGCTGCCGACCAAGATCGATCCTGAGCAGGTGGTCGCGAACTATGAGCACGGCGTGCTGACGCTCCACATTCGCAAGAGCGAGGAGTCCAAGTCGCGCACGATTCCGCTGCACGTCGCGAAAGAGCCGACGAGGCGGTAATACGTCACGTCGACGCGCTGACCGCCGCGAACGCGGGCGGCAGGCGGCGGGGCGCCGGTATGGGCCGACGATTTCCCCGACCGGCTGGCCGCCCGCGCGTGTCGGAGCGTGTCGCCGCTGACCTGATGAGGCGAGGGTAGCCCGATGGAGCAGCCCAAGAGCGCGTCACCGCCAAAGCGCCGTGTAGGCCGTACGAACCGCTACCGTCAGATCACGGAGATTCTGGTCCGGCACGGGTTTGGCTTCCTGATTGGCCGGACAGGCTGGGACCGCCAGCGCGTGACGCGCGCGATCAGGGCGGGCGCCAGCGGGCAGGCGTCCACGCATGCTGTGAGCGCGCCTGAGCGGCTGCGGCTGCTGATTGAGGAGCTTGGCCCCACCTTCATCAAGCTGGGGCAGATCATCTCGACGCGCGGCGACCTGCTGCCAGCGGAGTATCGCGCCGAGCTGGCCTTGCTCCAGGATAGCGCGCCACCCGTGCCGGGCGACCAGATAGGCGCGCTCTTCGAGGAGGAGTTCCACCGCTCGGTGGACGAGGCGTTCGCCAGCTTCGACATGCGGCCAGTCGCCGCCGCCAGCATCGGGCAGGCGCACGCGGCCACCCTCCCCGACGGCATGGAGGTGATCGTCAAGTTCCGTCGCCCACACATCATCGAGGATGTAGAGGAAGACCTGCGCATCCTGATGGACCTTGCCGACCTGGTGGCGCGCCGCTGGGAGATGGCCCGCTACTACGATGTGGCGGCGATTGTCGAGGAGTTCGCGCAGACGCTACGCCTGGAGATGGACTACCTCCACGAGGGGCAGAACCTGGAGCGCATCGCCGAGAACTTCGCGGGCGACGCCGACCTCCACGTCCCGATAGTCTACTGGGACCTGACGACCGCGCGCATCCTGACGCTGGAGCGCATCCGCGGCGTCAAGATCACCAATGTCGCGGAACTGGACGCCAAGGGCCTGAACCGCACCGACATCGCGTATCGCGCGACGCGCCTTCTCCTGACGATGATCCTGCGCGATGGCTTCTTCCACGCCGACCCGCACCCTGGCAATGTCTTTGTCGAGGACGACGGAACGATTGGCCTGATTGATTTTGGCATGGTCGGCGAGGTGGATCGGGCTAGCCAGCAGTCTCTCATGCAACTGATGCTGGGCATCACCCAGCAGGACGCCAGCCGCCTCGCCGATACCGTGCTCGATCTCTGTGTCGGGCAGGTGAACGTGGACCGCAACGCGCTGCGCCGCGACCTCCAGCGGCTGCTCGCGCGCTATTGGGGCCGCCCGATGATGGACGTGCGGTTTGGCGCGTTCATCGCCGACCTGGTGGATGTCCTGCGCACGCGCCATCTGCGCCTGCCGTCAGACCTGGCGCTGCTGCTCAAGACGCTGGTGATGGGCGAGGGATTGGGCGAGGATGTTGATCCGACCTTCGACCTGATGAGTGTCTACGTCCCGCTGACGGAAGATCTCGTTCGGCGGCGCCTCACTTTCAGCGGATGGACGCGGCAGTTCTTGCTGTCTGGCATCGACGCGCTGGAGAGCGGGCTGGAGATTCCCCAGCGGCTGCGCCACATCCTGAGCGATATCGAGCGGGGCGGCTTCGAGATCAACATCCAGCCTTCCAGCTTCGACCCCTACTTCAGGCGGTTGGAGCGCCTGGTCAACCGCGTGCTGATCGCGCTGCTGGCCGTCTCCTCCACTATTTCAGCCGCGCTGATCGTCGCCGCCTACCATCCCAAAGGCCTGGATGTGATGGCCGAGGCGCTGTTCCTGCTCGCGCTGCTTGGCGCCGGGGTATTCGGCGTGTATATCCTCTTCCTGCTCTTTGGCTCGCGGCGGCGACGGTAAGACCTCACCCCCA
>DASVWQ010000283.1:0-6377 GCA_036393135.1 Ktedonobacterales bacterium | reverse complement strand
GGAGGCGCCGGATATCATGCGCTCTGATTCGACCGATCTGTGACCTCACTGTGAAGGTGGCCCGGCACACCACATGCTGATCTCACCAGTGTGCGATGTGGGTGCGGCGTTTTGGCGGGACGCTCAACACATGACGGCGTTGAGCGCCTGAGCGTCACACGTATCAACCAGGCATGCCGCGAAGACACGGCGTGCCACGCTCCATCCAATCGGAGCGTTCAGGGCAGCGGATGTCCCGATGAGCGGGCGCTCCAAAGGAATGAGGAGTGGATAAAGACAAGGAGAGAGCCATGAGCATATCGCCTCCTAGCGCCACGCCTC
Organism: Ktedonobacterales bacterium; assembly: GCA_036393135.1. GTDB lineage: Bacteria > Chloroflexota > Ktedonobacteria > Ktedonobacterales > JADMIN01 > JAKAIY01. Next base: position 6,056 of record DASVWQ010000283.1, on the reverse strand, counting down.
TCACATACTCCGTGGTATCGAACTCAAGCGAATTGGCAGCGCAAACCCGCGCGTTCGCGAGCCAGACCTTCAAAGCGGTGGCCAGCGAGTATCTCGCGTTCCGGCGGGAATACTACCACGAGGCTAATCCGAGCTTAGCCACCCTGCCATCAGCGCACGCCGAGATTCGCAAATCGGAACTGGCGCTGCTCATTGAGAGTGTGCTGCGCCTCACGCCCCAGGTAGTCAAGTCGATTCCCCTGGTTGGCGGCTTTCTGAAGCATTTGCAGCGCGTTGCTGATATGCATTCCATCGCTGAAGAGGAGCGCACGGCGCTCCACAACCTGACCATCGGCTTTCTGCATGGCATCCAGGGCGGTATCCAGCCGTGGTACATGGAGTGGCTGCTCACCTCAGCGCACAACCTTAGCGGGATCAGCAATCTCGACTACTACCTGGAGTTCCCATTTGATGGCCTCCTCTATCATGACCCGACGTCGCTCGCCGCTTTCGACGCCGCGGCGCGCAGTGGTAACACCAGGGCGCTGCAAGGCGAGATCGAGCGGCTGGCCGCCAGGCTGACTGAGGCGTTGCGAAACCCCGTGGGCGTCCAGCCGCGCCTGGCATTCACCGGGCCAGATAGCGATCATCGCCGATTCACATTCGACCTCAAGACTGCCGCCGCGCTGGGGCTGCTCGCCTATCTGATCGCAGTGGAGGTCCGTGTGCTGACCCGTCCGCAGCATGTCGAGACGCCGCGCTCGGCTCAGGCCCCGCTGCCCGCACAACTGCGGACGCAGGTTGTCGACGACTGAAACGGCGGGCAGGCGCGGAGATGTGGCCTTTCCGCCAGTCATTCGCGGAGCAGTCGCCAGTCAATCATCACTCGCTGAAAGCGGGGAAATCCCTGAAGATCAAGGAGAACCAGTCATGCAGAGGTCTCAGATACGCTCGCCTCAGACAGCGTTACAGCATCTCCGCCGCGCGCTGTCCAGGGCGGTGCTTGACATCGTTATGTATGGACTGATTGGTGTGTTTGTAGGAATCGCCGCAACTGAGGGTATTGGCTGGCTCCTCACAGGTTCAGTGCCTTCGACGCCAACGCACGTGGCGGCGGCAGTGGTTGCGGCGCTCTTGGCCTATGCGATCGTTGTGACGGTCGTGTTGCGAACCGTGCTCGCGGGCCTCGTCCAGAGCGCTGAGTGGGTCGTCGGCGAGGTCGAGCGCTTTGCCGGTGGCGTCGTCCATGAAGCGGAATCCGTGCTGCACATCCCAGAGGACACCACGCACACATCGCCAGCGGGAGTGGGAGCGCATGCCGGCGACAACAGCATGCCCACGCAGAGACGCATGATTGGCGGGATTCAGGCAGAACCGTGATCTGACGCGCTTTGCTGTTGCTCCAGCCATCCTGAGCGCACACTTCGCGCTGGCCAGAATATCGCTCACGCCTGTCGTGACTCCACGAGCTTTTGAGCGCTTCACAAGCCCATTGGCGTCTTCGCGGTGTGATGACAGCGTGACCCCTTCCCGCCATGGCGGGAGTCCACTGTGATGTGGCCCCGATACGCTGCGGAGAATGAACGAGAAGCACTGTTCCTGCCACGCATGCGATCCCCGCAGGGGCCAAGCGTGACGCGCCCCATGACAACGAACGCGCGCGACCAGTGAAAGGAGCGGCGTGATGGGAATGGCGGAGAGTACAATCGCGGTCGGCGTCTTTCGCGATCCCGCGCAGGCGCATAAGGCGGTCGAGGAACTGCGTCAGGCAGGATATAGTGACGAGGAGATTGGCTACCTGGCGCGCGTCCGCGCCCCAGAACCGGACGAATCAACCAGCACGACCATCACCAGTGGCGTTGTCGAAGGCGGGCTGGTTGGTGGATTGCTCGGCGCGGCGGTCGCATTGCTCATCCCGGGCTTTGGTCTGGCTATCGCGGGCGGTGTCCTGGCCGTCGCAATTGGCGGCGCCGCAGTCGGCGCGGCGGCTGGTGGGCTCCTTGGCGTCCTGATCGGCATCGGCCTGCCTGAAGAAGAAGCCCGCTACTACCAGAAAGAACTAGCGGCCGGCCATACCGTGATTACCGTGAAAGCGGAGAGCGGCTACGCCGACGCGCTGGAAATCCTGCGGCGCAATGGCGCGTACAACGCCACCACCCGCTTCGGTGAGATCAACGCGATCCCGCCGATTCGACCGTTTGGTTCTTCCAAACCAGACAGCACGACCGCCGAGGCATCTGAAACGTAAGCCAGGGATGCCTGGTTGACGCCACTTGCGGTGACAGAGGGCGAATGGAAAGCGGCGTCACGTCCCGCAATCCGTTCACACACACAGCGCGCCCCCATCCATCAGTCGGACGGGGGCGCAACGGTAGCCAGTCAGCTCAGTCCCTGGGCGTGGTGCGCCGGGGGCCGCGACCGCGATTGCTCTCGCCGCCCTTCTTGCCGATCTGCGCGTAGAACTCCGAACCGCGACGGCGCTTGGTCGTCTCCCCGCCCTTGCGCCCAATCTCCGTGTAGAACTCCGAGCCGTGTTCGCGCCGCACGGTGTCGCCGCCCTTCTTGCCAATTCGGCTAAAGAACTCGGCGCCGTACTTCTCGCGCACAGCCTGTCCGCCACGCCGCGCTTCCGCTGTCCCCGCCACCGGACCTCGCTTGCGGCCGGGGTGTTTCGCCTGGTCCGCCATCGTCACGCTCCTCACTCTGGCGCTCACGCGCCCACTCATGCGGTCTCATCCGCGTCCCTCACACGGAGTCGCCGCCACTCCTATTGTACACCAATCAAGGAAGCGACTTCCGCGCCATGCGGATATGACGAACGGATTACCGCGAAGGTTACATAATTTCGTGGCAAATTAGGGCGAAAATCGGCCGATTCCTCACCACAAGAGGCCATGCGCGATCAGCGGCGCCAGCGAACGGGCGTGATATACTGCCAGCGGTTGCTCGCGGAGCCTTTCGCGGGCGCGGTCGCGCGTGGGCGGGCCTCACCCCCCGGCCCCTCTCCCAGAGGGCGAGGGGAGTGCGGATGAGGGGAGAGGTTCGCCCGGCAGGGATGGAGAGCAGCGCGTTTGGCAACCATACCATCGCGGGTCTTCTTCAATGACCCCCACAATCTGCTTGGCGGCGCCGAGGATGACGCCACCGCCGCGCCCCAGCCGCCAGCAGGCCCCCGCTGGTATGCGCTGGCGCTACGGGCGCAGACCCTGCGCGAGACGGCCAGCTTCGACCGCCTGATCGCGCCGCACGCCCTCTATGACCGCGTGCGCCCGCACCCCTATCAGTTGCGCGTCGCCGAGCAGGTGCTGCGCGACAAGGCCCCCGCCGCCATCCTGGCCGATGAGGTTGGGCTGGGCAAAACCATCGAGGCGGGCCTCATCTACAAGGAACTGGCGCTGCGCGGCGTCGTCCGCTCGGCGCTGGTGCTGGCGCCCAAGGCGCTGCTCTCGCAGTGGCAGGACGAACTGCGCGAGCATTTCGACGAGGATTTCGTCCTCACCGACGAGAAGCGCTTCCGGGGCTTCGACCGCGAGCCGCGCGTCATCTGCTCGCTGCCGCAGTTCGCCCGCTCCTTCGACCAGATCGGCGGGCGTGTCTGGGATATGCTGATCGTGGACGAGGCGCACCTGCTGGCCAACCCGCAGGCCAAGCGCCGCATCGCCGCCAGTCAGCTCCGCGCCCGCTGGCGCCTGCTGCTGACGGCCACGCCAGTCGCCAACAAGCTCACCGACCTCTATAGTCTGATCGACCTGGTGGCGCCGGGCAAGCTCGGCACGCTGCGCGAGTTCGAGGCGGAATACGTGGCCGACCCGCCCGTCGCCCGCACGCTGCGACCAGAACGCGCCCAGCGCCTGCGCGCCATCACCCGCGACGTGATGTGCCGCACGCGCCGCTCCGAGACCGACATCAGCTTCGTCGGGCGGACAGTGGATACGCGCGCCATCGAGGCCGCCCCCGCCGAGGACGCCCTGATCGCCGATGTCACCGACTACCTGCGCAGGCTCTATCGCCGCGCCCCCACCTCGCGCGCCAACCGTGGCGCCGTCATCCGCGAGATCATGGCGCTCCAGCAGTCGCTGAGCAGCAGCCCGCGCGCCATCGAGGAGTCGCTGCGCCGCCGCGCCGAACGCCACGCCGACGAGCGCGGCTCGCTGCTGGCGCTGGCCGAGCGCTGCCGCGAGGTGACGAGCGCGAAGGAGCGCCTGCTGCTGGATACCCTGGCGGAAATTGGCGATGAGCCAGCGCTGGTCTTCACCCTGCGCCTGGACACCGCCGCCCGTCTGCGCGAGGTCATCCAGGCGCGCGGGCGCTCCGCCGACTGCTACATCGGCGCGCTGACCCGCCCGGAGCGCGAGGCGATGGTCGCCCGCTTCAACGACGGCGACCTCCAGACGCTGATCGCCACCGACGCCGGCGCCGAGGGGTTGAACCTCCAGCAGCGCTGCCACGTCGTCTTCAACTATGACCTGCACTGGAATCCCATGCGCATCGAGCAGCGCATCGGGCGAGTGCATCGCCTGGGACAGCCGCGCGATGTCGCGGTCTACAACTTCGTGCTGAAAGATACGGTGGATGACTACGTGCTGCGGCTGCTCTACCAGAAGATCAACCTCTTCACGATGACCATCGGCGCGCTGGAGACGGTGCTGGCCGAGTCGCATGAGGGCGAGATCGACCTGGAGGAGCGCATTCTGGAGATCGTGCTGGGCAGCGCCAGCGGCGAGGACATTCGCCAGCAGGTCGAATCGCTCGGTGACGAGCTAGTGCAGGCGATGGGCCGCCAGCGCGCGGCGGAATCGCTCACGGTGGAGGCGCTGGGGTGAAGTGGTTCTGGCAGCGACGCAAGAAGGATGCGCCCGTCGCGGATGGGGCGGTGGCTGTGGCGACCGCGCCGCGCGCCGCCGCTATCACCGCTCGGCCCGCGCCCAGCGCCGAGCTGCGCGATGATCTGTTGCGCTTCGCTCGCGATGTGCTGGTGGCGCAGGGCGCTCATGTCCGCGCGGAGGAGGATGACCTGCTGCTCGCGACCCTGCCCGATGGCGGCGTGGTCCGCTACACTACGACCCTCGCCCGCGCCCGCGCTGAGGAGGAGACGACGCTGCTGGCGCAGGGAGCGGCGGCGCTGGAGACCTTCTTCGATGACGCCGCCCAGCACGCCCGGCTGGTGGCGTTGCGTCTCTCACCCACCTCCACCGATCCCACCGTTATCGCGCTGGAGCGCCTGGCCCCGCTGGCGGAGACGGCCTGCGGGCGTTGCGTGGGGCGTGGCGGCGAGGGCTGGCTGGCAGACGCGCCGACCTGCGCCGCTTGCCCCCTCCGCAGCGGGCGGCCCGCGCTGACCTGGGCCGAGCCGCCCGTCGCGGGGCGAGCCCTGCGCCAGAGCGAGACATGGAGCGTCGAACTGGTCTATCGCCTGATCGGACGCGACCGCCGTGGACGCCGCGACGAGTGGCTGCGGCTGGCCTTCGACTCCGCGACGGGACGCATGCTCACGCCCATCGAGCTGATTCTGCTGGCCGCCGCTCAGCCCGCCACGTCGCCCGCCGACTCGCGCGCCATGCTCGCCGCAGCCAGCGCCCGCGCCCAGGAACGGCTGCTCCCGGCCCTCGATACGCTCGCCGCGCTGCTGCGCCAGCGGGTCGCCGACGACTATCAGCGGCGCATCGTGGAAGTCACGACGACCCACGAGCGGCTGCGGCGCGAGCGCCCCGACGAGACGACCGCCATCGCGGGCGCGCTGGACCGCGAGCTGGCCAGCCTGGCCGAGGTTTATGGCGTGGAGGTCGAGGCGCGGCTGGAGAGCGTCGCCTTCATCTCCTCGACCAGCGCGCAGGTGGCTATCGAGATGGCGGGCGGCGTGGGTCCAACGGTCGCGGTGGACCTGGGGCGCGGCGTGGTCAGTGGGCCTGCCTGCGCGGTCTGCGGCGAGGATGTCCGCGCGGGCCACGTCTGCGCGCGGGGCCACGCCGTCTGCGCCCGCCACGCCAGCGTCTGCGTCCAGTGCGTCACGCCGCGCTGTCCGGTCTGCGAGCCAGCGGCGGCGACAACCTGCGCGCTCTGCGGCGATCCGACCTGCG
>DASVWQ010000282.1:0-2096 GCA_036393135.1 Ktedonobacterales bacterium | reverse complement strand
CGAGACGATTCCACCGACCTACCACTTCCACCCAATGCGGCTGCGTGACGCGCTGGCCGTGCGGCGCTGGCGCTATGCTGGCGAGTATGCCATCTATGATCTTGGCCTGTTCACGCTGCTCATTGCCGTGCTGGTGGATGTAACCGTGGGCAAGCAGGCGGGCATCTCCTTCTTTGGCGTTACGACCGACGCCGATGGCCTGATGGGCATCGCCTCCTACGCTCACCGAGGCGAAGATGTCGAGATCGGGCTGGGCTTGCGCCCCGACCTGACCGGGCGCGGGCTGGGTCCCTCCTTCGTCCGCGCGATCATGGACCTGGGACGCGAACTGTATCACCCGCGCACGTTCAGCCTGACCGTCGCCACCTTCAACCATCGCGCGATCACGACCTACGAGCGCGCGGGCTTCATCGCGAGCGGCGCCACCCGCCCCACCGCCTTCCACGGCAAGCGTTACACCGAGCTGCTGATGAGCCGCCCGGCGGAGGGGGAGTAGCGAGCGGCGCCCGATTTCGCAACGCGATTGACCGGCCTGTCTGGTTGGGATACACTGCGGTCTCCCGGACGGTAGCTATCCGTTCCCTCCATATCAGGGGCGTGAGTTCCCGGCGTCTGTGCGAAAGGCTTGTCGCGTGGTCACGGATAACTGGGGTGATGGCGCTAGTTATGAGCGCTACGTCGGGCGCTGGAGTCGGCTCGTCGCGCGGGACTTCCTCGCCTGGCTGGGGGCGCCCACCGGGCAGCGCTGGCTGGATGTAGGCTGTGGCGCTGGCGCGCTGACGCAAACGATCCTCGCGGTCGCCCAGCCCAGCGCCGTAACGGGCGTTGACCGCGCGGAGGGCTTTGTCGCCTATGCGCGCGAAACGACCCCTGACCCACGCGCGCGGTTCGTTGTCGGCGATGCGCAGACTCTGCCAGTCGAGTCGGGCGCTTATGATATGGCCGTCAGTGGCCTGGCCCTCAATTTCGTGCCAGACGCCGGGCGGGCCGCAGCCGAGATGGCTCGCGCTACCCGCCCGGGTGGCACAGTAGCGGCGTATGTCTGGGACTATGCTGGTCAGATGCAATTCATGCGCTACTTCTGGGATGCTGTCGTCGCTGTTGATCCAGAGTCGCGCATGTTGGATGAAGGCGCGCGTTTTCCGCTCTGCCAGCCCGACGCGCTAGAGTCGCTCTTCACCGCGACAGGGCTACACGGCGTGTCCACGCGCGCTATCGATATTCCCACCGTCTTCCGTGACTTTGATGACTACTGGTCGCCATTCCTCGGCGGGCAAGGCTCAGCTCCCAGCTATGTCACCGCGCTCTCTGACGAGCGCCGAACCGTTCTTCGTGAACACCTCCGCGCGACTTTACCGACAGCGAGCGATGGGACAATCTCACTGATCGCGCGTACCTGGGCGGTGCGCGGCGACCGATAGGCGTCATGGCCTGTTCGCCGTGAGTATCCCGCGACTCAGCCCTTCAATACGCCCTATGGACGATCCTCTCACCCTTGTCAGGCTGTGCTATACTATTTGTGTACCCCTACCCAGGGGGTATGGGTATGAGAGGGAGCGAGAACGATGCGCGCGGACAAGACCGAAACCCTCAAGCGCCTGAGCTATATCGAGGGCCATCTCGGCGGCATTCGCAAGATGGTCGAGAGCGACCAGTACTGCGTGGACATCCTCAAGCAGACCTACGCGGTGCGTAAGGCCATCGAGAAGCTGGAAGCGCTCATCCTGGAGAATCATCTCCACGGCTGCGTGCCAGAGGGCATCCGCGAGGGGCGCGAAAAGGAAGTCATTGACGAACTGATGCAACTCTACAACCTGGCGGGCAATCGCTAGACCGCTGGCCAGGGAGGAGCATACCAACATGGACGACGTGATCGAGCAGGCGACTCCGGTGGAGGCTACCACTCCTGAGCGTGCGGCGACCCAGCCTGACGCTACGGCGACGCTGGCGGTAGAGGGGATGACCTGCGCCTCGTGCGCGCTGCGCATCGAGAAGGGGCTGAAGAAGCTGCCCGGTGTCGCCGACGCCAGCGTCAACCTGGCCACCGAGCAGGCCACCGTCAGCTATGACGCCGCCCAGGTCGCGGTGGATGACCT
>DASVWQ010000281.1:0-8728 GCA_036393135.1 Ktedonobacterales bacterium | reverse complement strand
CGGGTGTTGGTATCGGAGGCGCTCATAGCAGATGTCCTTTATGGGTCGCGCGTCGTTGCGCGCCAGACAACCGGGACTGGCTAGCTTGTATGCTAGCACAGATTGCGCCAGTTATTCGGGGACGGCGAGGCCGATCAGCTTGTAGACGAGCTTGGCCGCGACGACCGGGCTGATGTGGTCGTCCAGTAGCGGCGACACCTCCACGACATCGAAGCCGATGATCCGCTTGCGCCGCGCAACTTCGCTCAGCAGGTCGATGGCGTCGTACCAGCCAAGGCCGCCTGGCTCCGGCGTCCCTGTCCCCGGCACGAGCGAGGGATCGAAGGCGTCGATGTCGAAAGTGACATACACCTCGTCGCTGAGCGCATCCACCACCTCGCTGATCCACTCGCGGCGACCGCGCGCGGTCTGGGCATGGATGTCGCTGGCCAGCCAGAGCGGCAGCTCGCGCTCGGCCACGAGCCGCGCTTCCAGCTCGCTGAGGCTGCGGATGCCGACTTGAGCCGTGCGTGGGCAGACCTCCAGCGTGCGACGCATGATGGTGGCGGCGCTGTAGTGGGCGCCCTCATACTCGTCGCGCAGGTCGGCGTGGGCGTCGAGCTGAAGGACGCTCATGTCCGCGTGGCGCTGGGCGAAGGCGCGAATGACGCCGATGGAGGTGAGATGGTCGCCACCCAGCGTCACGACGAACTTGCCCGCGTCGAGCAGATGCGCCGTCACCTGCTCGGTTCGCGCCACCATCGCCTCGGCGTCGCCGTTGATGATCTCGACGGGACGCAGCGTGTGGATGCCTACGGTATAGGGCGAGCGGCGTAGCTCGGCGTCGTACAGCTCCAGGTTGCGCGAGGCGGTGATGATCGCTTGGGCGCCCTCACGCGCGCCAGGACGATAGCAGGTCGTGCCATCGAAAGGTACTGGGGTGATGACCACGCGCGCCGTTGCATAGTCTGTGTACTGTGCGTCCAGATGCATGAAGCCTATGGCGGGCGCAAGCGCGTCGTCCAGTGCGGTATAATGAGCCATGATGTGTTCTCCTCGTGTGCGGGCGCGTCAGGTTGCGCTGCTGGTATTCGCGCAACCCATGAGCGGACGCGCAACCCCTCCATTATAGCGTGATCGCGGTATATGGCAGGCGTCGCGGATGATGCGGCAGGTGTGAGCGCGAGTGACGCCTGGATGACGAGTCTTTGTCTGGACCTGATTGGGGGAACGTAGCTGCGTGGCGGTCTGTGGACGCCAGCTCGTGTGTCGTGTGTGGTTCGCGTGTGTGTTGTGTGTGGTTCGCGTGTGGCGAACCGGTTGTGGCGTGAGTCTTGCCGGTATGGGCCGGAGACCGAAAGACGCCAGAGTATCTTCAAGGAGCCTGTGTGGCCATTCGTGTGTACGTGGGGAATCTCCCCTACTCCGTCGGCGATGAGCAGCTTGCGGAGCTTTTCTCGGTGTATGGGACCGTCGCTGAAGCGATTGTGATGCATGACCGCGCGACGGGGCAGAGCAAGGGTTTCGGCTTTGTGCAGATGGAGGACGACGAGGCCGCGCGCAAAGCGGTTCAGTCGCTCGATGGCACGATGATGGCCGGGCGCACCATTCATGTGAACGAGGCCGAAGAGCGGCGCGAGCGCGACCACGAGGGTGGCCCGCGTCGCGATTTTGGCGACCGCCCGCCACGCCGCGATTTTGGCGACCGTCCGCCGCGCCGTGACTTTGGCGGCGACCGTGGCCCCCGCCGCGACTTTGGCGACCGTCCGCCACGCCGTGACTTCGGTGGCGACCGTCCGCCGCGCCGCGACTTTGGCGACCGTCCGCCGCGCAGGGACTACGATGATCGCCCGCCACGGCGCGACTACGATGACCGTCCGCCGCGTCGCGACTACGATGACCGTCCGCCACGCCGCGACTACGAGGATCGCCCGCCACGGCGCGACTATGATGATCGTGGTCCGCGTCGTGACTACGAGGATCGCCCGCCGCGTCGCGACTTTGGTGGTGACCGTCCGCCGCGTCGCGACTACGAGGATCGCCCGCCACGGCGCGATTATGACGACCGTCCGCCGCGCCGCGACTTTGGTGGTGACCGTCCGCCGCGTCGCGACTATGACGACCGAGGCCCGCGTCGTGACTTCGGCGGAGACCGAGGCCCACGCCGTGACTTTGGCGGCGACCGAGGCCCGCGTCGTGACTTTGGCGACCGTCCGCCGCGTCGCGACTTCGGCGGCGACCGAGGTTCGCGCCGGGGTGTGGGTGAACCACGTCCTCGCGAGGATGAGGAGACGGGGGCGTGGGAGCGGCGTCACATCTTCGAGCGCGACGCAGCGCGTGAGCGTGACGAACGCGAGGAGCGCCGAGAGGAGCGCGAGGAGCGAGAGCCAGAGCGCAAGCGCGCGACCCGCGCGCCACGCCCGCGCCCGCAGGACGAGATGATCGAGCAGGAGCATGAGGAGCAGGAGCAGGAGCAGCAGGAGGAGCGTGCTCCAGAGCGCAAGCGCACGACTCGCGCACTGCGCGCTCGTCCCCAGGCTGAGGTCAGCGAACCAGAGCCACACGAGCAGCAGGAGCAACAGGAGGAGCCAGCGCCAGCGCGTAAGCGCGCGACCCGTGCCCGCCCGAAGAAGGAGATGAACGAGCAGCAGGAGGAGAGCGAGTCGTAGACCGCTCCGCCATACTGTGCGACGCCGCGAGCCTTCACCTAAGCGGGGAAGCGCTCGCGGCGTCGCCGTCTCTGGCAGGACGCATGCTACGTGCCTGGACAGCGCAGCAGAAAATGGAAGCGCGTGAACGGGGGCAGCTGAAGTTGCACCCCGCCATCTCCAGCAGTGGTTGGCGCCCGGCTGCCGAGCGCCAGTGGCGCGATGGGCGCCGACGGCCCGATATTCATGCGCGCTCGGCGCGGAGCAGGTGGCGGAGCGCGCCGTCGAGCTGGGGATAGGCGAACGTGAAGCCAGCCTCCAGCAGACGGCGTGGGGCCATCCGCTGGCTATCGAGCACGACGCTTGACAGCTCGCCGAGCGCCAGGCGGAGCGCCCAGGCGGGAAGGGCGATGAGACCAGGACGCCGCAGCACGCGATGCAGCGAGCGCATGAACACGGCGTGCTGGGCAGGCTCGGGCGCGCAGAGGTTGAACGGACCAGAGAGCGCGGGGCGCTCGATCAGGAATTCGATGGCATGGGCCACATCCACGTGGTGAACCCAGGGCAACCATTGCCGCCCAGTGCCGAGGCGCCTGCCTAGCAGCCGCGTGAAGAGCAGCAGCGGGGGGAATGCGCCACCCTCCCTAGCCAGGACGATACCCGTCCGCAACACGCAGCGTCGGGCGGGGACGGCTGCGGTAGAGGCTTCCCAGGCGCTGCAGACCTCCGCGCGGAAGCCCCGTCCGGGCGAAGATGCCTCCGTCAGGATCTCATCGCCACGGTCGCCATAGTAGCCGGAGGCCGAGGCTTGTATGAGGATATCGGGCGGGCCGTGACGCGCTATGGCATGCAGGATAGCCTCGCTCGCATGGAGACGACTCCCAAGGATGCGCTCGCGGTAGCTTGATGTCCAGCGCCAGTGCGCCGGGGTCGCGCCGGCCAGGTTGACGACGACGCTGCTCGTGATCAGCGCGCCCCAGCCGTCGCCGGTGTGCCCGTCCCACCCAACGATACGGACGCTGGACGGGCCGGAGCGCTCGAACGCGCGCGCTGCGCGGGCGGGATTGCGGCTGAGCACGATGACCTCGTGACCATGGTCCGCGAGCAATCGAGCGAGAGGTTTGCCGAGGAGCCCGGCGCCGCCGGTGATGAGAACTCGCATGGCTCATGCCCCCTGCGGTTTGCGCTCGTCGTTGTCGATACTGAGCCGCCAGCCGAGGAGCCCGCAGAGGCCGAAGCCGAGCGCGTTGAGACTCCCGTGGACGGCGATCATCTCGGGGGTGGTGATGGTCCACGCGCTGGTCACGTTCCCTATGGCATAGGCGCCGGCGAGCAGCATCGCCAGAAACACCGAGGCGCCGGAGACGGTTAGCAGGGCGCGGGCGAGGGGCGGGCGTTTGGCAGGGACAACGTAGCGCAGGCTGAGCGCCGCGACGAGCATCAGGCAGAGGGCCAGCAGGACTGCTGCGGCGGACTCGGGGGCGCGGACGTTGGTCAATTGGGTGATGGTGATGCCGCCAGCGACGAGCAGCGGGGTGATTAGCATGCTGACTGCGGCGAGCCGGTATGTTGCCCGGGGCCAGCCCATGGCGGGAAGAGCGCGACCCGTCAGGCCGGTCAGGACCAGCGCTGCCAGGGTAATGAAGTGGAAGTGGACGGCGGTAAGCAGAACCGTGGTCCGGCCGAAGCCGAGCGGATGGGCGCCGAGGCGCGCTAGAACAAACCAGAAAGCGCCGATGGGTAGGTAGATCAACGCCAGAGACAGGCACGTCTCTGCGAGCGACGGAGGGTGGGAGCGGAGCAAACGGAGCGCTCCGGCGAGGGCGACCAGCAGCGTAAAGAGGAGCCAGAGCGTGGCGCAAGCGGCAGCCAGCAGTCCGCGAGGCGGTAGGAACGATGTGGCGGCGGCGAGCGCGGCCCAGGGCTGGGCGAGAGCTACGAGGCGCGGCAGGCGGTCGGGCTTGGAGTCAGTATCGAGCGAGGAGAGCGCGAGCGACGTCGCGAGTGGGATGATGACGAAGAAGGCGAGCAGCAACGCAAGCTCCAGCGGATCGAGCCCGGTCAGCCCGAGCGCCGAGAAGAGCGCGAGCAACGCCCAGAGCGCAGCGCCCCACGCCACGGAGTTACGGCTCCATCTGGCCACGTCGGGATCGTGGATGGACATTCAAGACCCTCCTGCGCCGCGTCACTCCGATGCAGCATAAAGTGAACAATGTTCATTAATAGAGAGTATGCCGGATGCGCTATGCTGGAGTCAAGAGGGCGCCCCACTGACTGCGCGGCGCCCGCTCGTGGGAGTGGAATCGTGGAGTCCGGCGAGACTGTGAAGCTTACACCGAAAGCGGCGCAGACGCGGCAGCGCATTCTGGATAGCGCGTGGGAGTTGTTCGCGGCGCGCGGCTACGAGGTGACGACGATGCGCGACATCGCGGCGGCGGCCGGGTGCTCGCTGGGGTTGACGTACCGGTACTTCGCCAGCAAAGAAGATCTGGCGCTGGAGCTGTACCGCTGGCTGGTGGCGCAATTGGACGAGCAGGCGGGCGCGCTCCCGGTGGGGACCATCGCCGAGCGCTTTCGGCGCCTGATGCGTGGACTGTTCGTGGTGATGGCGCCGCACCGGCTGACGCTGGGGGCGCTCTTCGGGGCAGCGCTGAATCCGCGTTCGCGGGCGGGACTCTTCAGCGAGGAGGGGGTGGAGATACGTCGCCAGGCGCGAGCGGCCTACGCGCAGGTCGTTGCGGAGGCGCGGGACGCGCCCCAACCAGCGCAGGTGGAGGAACTGGCGACGCTGCTCTACGGCGTGCAACTCGCCTTGACGCTCTTCTGGCTGCAGGATCGGAGCGAAGAGGCGCGGGGCACAGAGGAACTGCTAAATCTCGTCCACGATCTCTTGCGGCGTGCCCGACCGTTGCTGCGCCTGCCGCTGGTCGCGCGCACGCTGGCGCGGCTGGTCCAGATCGTCGGGCCGATGCTAGGGCAGGATGGCCACGTGCTCGGGGCAGCGCAGCCACCGACGCAGGGGGACGGGGTGGAATGAAGGTCTGCATCCGCTGCCAATCGCCCAGGCTGCGGGCCTCTCGCTGTTGGCTCACATGCGAGTTTAGCCTGGCCGCTGGATGACGCGGCGCCCCTCGACCACGAGTCGCCCAGCGAGCGCCAGATCCAGCGCGGCAGGCAGCAGGCGATGCTCCTGCTCCAGGATGCGCGCGGAGAGCGTCTCCACCGTGTCGTCGTCGAGGACCGGCACGGCGGCCTGCGCAATGATCGGCCCGGCGTCCACATCTTCGGTGACGAAGTGGACCGTGCAGCCGGTCAGCTTCACCCCGGCCGCCAGCGCCTCGGTCTGGGGACGCGGCGCCATGCCCCCTGCGAAGGCTGGCAGCAGCGAGGGATGCACGTTGATGATGGCGGAGGGGAACGCGCGGATGACGCTGACATCGAGGATCGGCTTGTAGCCCGCCAGCGCTACGACCCGCGTGTCAGCCTCGCGCAGCGCCGCGATGATGGCGGCGCCCGCCTCGGCGCGGTCGGAGTAGTCGCGCGGGACGATGACGCGCGTGGGGATGCCCGCGTCGCGTGCGATGGTGAGGGCGGGGGCGTCCTGTCGGCTGGAGATGACCAGCGCGACTCGCCCGCGTAGCTCGCCGCTGGCGATGGCGCGCAGGATCGCCTGCAGGTTGCTGCCCCGGCCAGAGACCAGGACGCCAATGGCGGGCAGCGCGGCGGAGGGGCGCGGCGCGCTCATGCCAGGCCCTCCACCCGCACGCGCGGCTCCCGCTCGTCATCCCACACGCGCACGACGCCAATCCGTCGGGCGCCCGCGCCGCTGGCCAGCGCCAGAGCGCGCTCAGCGTCCTCTGGATGGACGAACACGACGAAGCCGACGCCCAGATTGAAGACGCGCGTCATCTCATCCCACGCGATCTGGCCGCGCTGCTGGATCAGTCGGAAGATGGGCAGGATGTCCCAGGTGGCCGCGTCGAAGTCCACACCAAGGCCATCGGGTAGCACGCGCGGCACGTTATCCACTAGCCCGCCGCCGGTGATGTGCGCCATGCCTGTCACCAGGTCCGCTTCCAGCAGCGGCCACACATCGTTCAGGTAGCAGCGGTGCGGCTGGAGCAGTTCATCGCCGAGCGGGCGCCCCAGCTCCGGTGGCGCGGCGGCGAGATCGTCGCTGGCGAGCGCATGGCGGGCCAGCGCGTAGCCGTTGGTGTGCAGGCCGAGCGAGGGGAAACCTAGCGCCACATCACCCGCGCGGATCGCCTGCCCGCCAATGATGCGGTCGCGCTCGACGACGCCGACAATCGCGCCCGCCAGGTCATATTCGCCGGGCGCGTAGAAGCCGGGCATCGCGGCTGTCTCGCCGCCAATCAGCGCACATCCGGCCTCGCGGCAGCCCTCCGCCACGCCACGCACCACCGCGACCGCCTGATCGCCATCCATCGCGCCGAGGGCGAGGTAGTCCAGGAAGAAGAGCGGTCGCGCGCCGCAGACCAGGATGTCGTTGACGCAGTGCGCCACGAGGTCTTTGCCAACGGATTCGTGGCGGTTGAGCGCGAAGGCGATTTTCAGCTTGGTGCCGACGCCATCGATCGAGGAGACAAGTACGGGGTCACGCAGGCCCAGGTCGCCAATCGCGAAAAGGCCGCCGAAGCCGCCCATCGCGCCGAGGACCTGCGGCCCGTGGGTAGCGCGAATGTCCGCGCGCATCTGCCGCTTGGCGCGGTCGGCGGCATCCAGGTTCACGCCAGCGTCGGCATAGGCGCGGGCAGGCTGCGTCATGTCTCCTCCAACGGTCATCCAATGGTCATCTATTGCTCATCGGGGCGCCGCTAGCGCAGGTCGAGCAGGCGCAAGAGTTCGTCACGCTGGGATTGCAGGGTATGGCGGATGCGGCCCAGGCTGGCGGCGTTCTCGGCCAGCGTCACGACAGTCGCGAATTCGCCCAGTGGGTCGATCGAGACCAGCGAATCCTCGTAGTCGAGGACGACACCGACGGTCGGCCCGGCTCCCAGCTCTGCGCCGAGCGCCTCCGTCGTGCTAAGCGCGCTGGCTCCCAAGGCTCCCAGCGCCTCGCGGGCGCGGTCGTCGCCACGCCCGGCGTAGTCGATCAGCAGACCCTCGCGCCCCACCAGTACGGCGGCGCGCACACCGGGAATCTCGATCAGGCGCGCGAGCAGGTCTCGCGGACTCGGCATCTGGCTGGTCATCCTTTCCTGGTCTGGCTAGCGGCTGACGCTGACGGGTCGCGGCTCCAGCGCCAGCTTGTCCACCAGGTCCATCTGCACCGGCATAGGATAGGTTCCAGTGAAGCAGCCGACGCAGAACGTGTCGCCAGGCAGATCAATCGCCTTGAACAGGCCCTCCAGGCTGAGATAGTGGATGCTGTCCGCGCCGATCTCGCGGCCAATCTGCTCCACGTCTTCGATGCGGGCGGCGATCAGCTCATCGCGGCGGGCGACATCTAGCCCCAGATAGCACGGCCACTTGAAGGGCGGCGAGGTGATGCCCAGGTGGACCTCGGTGGCGCCTGCGTCGCGCATGAGCTGGACGAGTGGGCGCGAGGTGGTGCCGCGCACGATGCTATCGTCGATCATGACGACTTTCTTGCCCTTCAGCACGGCGCTCAGGGCGTTGAACTTCATCTTCACGCCCAGCGCCCGCATCTGCTGGTCGGGCTGGATAAAGGTGCGGCCAATATAGCGGTTCTTGATAAGCCCATCGGCGTAGGCGATGCCCAGCTTCGAGGCGTAGCCAGCGGCGGCGGGCGTCGCGGAGTCCGGCACGCCGATGACGATGTCGGCGTCCACCGGATATTCCTCGGCGAGCTGCGCGCCCATCCGCTGGCGGGCGAGATAGAGCGAGCGATCCATGATGACGCTATCGGGACGCGCGAAGTAGATGTACTCGAAGAGGCAGGTCGCGCGCTTGCTGGACGCCTGGCCCTGGAAAGCATGCAGGCCCGCCTCGCCGTCGCCGTCGATCACGATCACCTCACCCGGCTCGATCTCGCGTGTGAAGGTCGCGCCGATGGTGTCGAGCGCGCAGGTTTCGGAGGCGACGACCCAATGGCCGTTGAGCTGGCCCAGGCACAGTGG
>DASVWQ010000280.1:0-2661 GCA_036393135.1 Ktedonobacterales bacterium | reverse complement strand
CCTCACCCCCAACCCCTCTCCCACGGGGCGAGGGGAGCGGCGTTTCTTCCCCCTCATCCGCGAAAAGTGTGAGCCAGATTCCGTTTCCCCCTCACCCACTGGGAGAGGGGGTTAGGGAGTGAGGGCCGCCCCCATCAGTGGCGGCCACGTCCGGCGCGGTCGGCGCCCTGCTCGCGTGGCTGGCGGCGACCGTTGGGCTGCGCGGCGGGCGCGGCTCCGTGGGCGCGGCGCGGGCGATGCGGCGCCTCCACCAGCGCGGACTCTGGCGCGAGGCCATCCAGCAGGCCAGCGCGCGTCGCCGCCGCCAGCGCCTCGATGTCTGGCGCGGGTGGGCGATCCTCGCGCAGTGTCGGCGTCACGCCGCGCACCGCCGCCAGCGCCTCCGCCACCCCGCGTCCCGGCTTCAGCGGCGCGCGGAAATCGAGGCCCTGCGCCGCCAGCAGCAGCTCGATGGCGACCACACGGTAGGCCAGGTCCAGCGCCTGCCGCAGCTTCAGCGCCGCCGTCGCGCCCATGCTCACGTAGTCCTCCATCCCGGCGGAGGTCGGAATCGAGTCGATGCTCGCCGGATGCGCCAGCACCTTGATCTCGTTGACCAGCGCCGCCGCGACGTACTGCGCGATCATGTAGCCGGAGTTCAGGCCCGGCTCTGGCGTCAGGAAGAGCGGGATGCGTCCCTCGCCAGTATCCCAGTCGTGGGGGCCGGTCAGGTTGTAGGTGCGGCGCTCGGAGAAGCTGGCCACATGCGCCACGCTGATCGCCAGCAGGTCGAGCGCGAGGGCCAGTGGCTGCCCGTGGAAGTTGCCGCCCGTCAGCGCCTCGCCATCCTCCGGGAAGAGCAGCGGATTATCGGTCACGGCGCCGATCTCATCGCCAAAGACGCGCTCGCAATAGGCCAGCGCGTCGCGCGCGGCGCCCAGCACTTGCGGCGCGCAGCGGATCGTGTAGGGGTCCTGCACGCGCCCGCAGTTGGCGTGGCTGAGGTTGATCTCGCTCTCCGCCAGCAGCAGACGCAGGCGCGCCGCCGTGCGGGGCTGCCCGGCCTGCGGGCGCAGCGCGTGGATGCGCGCGTCGAGCGGGGTGTAGCTGCCCAGCAGCGCCTCCGTGCTCATCGCCACGGCCACCTCCGCTGCGCGCACCAGGCGGGTCGCGTCGGCCAGCGCCAGCGCGCCGCACGCCTCCATCACATGCGTGCCATTGATGAGCGCCAGCCCCTCCTTCGCGCCGAGGGTGATGGGCGCCAGCCCCGCGCGGGCCAGCGCCTCGGCAGCGGGCAGCCGCTCGCCCGCCTGCCACGCCTCGCCCTCGCCAATCAGCGCCAGGCTGAGGTGCGCCAGCGGGGCCAGGTCGCCGCTCGCCCCGACCGAGCCGCGCGTGGGGATCACAGGCGTCACGTCGTGGTTGAGCATGGCGACCAGCAGGTCGAGCGTCTGCTCGCGAACGCCGGAGTGGCCGCGCGCCAGGCTGTTCGCCAGCATCAGAGTGATGGCGCGGGCGGTGGGGATGTCGAACGGCTCGCCGACGCCGCTGGAGTGGCTGCGAATAAGGTTGCGCTGGAGCGCCTCGACCTGTTCGGGGGGAATCTTGACCCGGCTGAGGTGGCCGAAGCCGGTAGTGACGCCGTAGACGGTGCGATCTTCGCGGGTGAGTTGATCGACGAAAGCCCGCGCCGCCCGCACCCGCTCCAGCGCGCCCGGCGCCAGCGCCACCTCGGCGCCCTCACGCGCCACGGCGACCACGTCGCCCAGGGTCATGCGCTGCGCGCCCTCACCGCCGATGCGCACGCGCCTCGCGCGGGCGTGATGGGTGGGCGTAGGGTGGTCCGTCTCGATCATGGTGGTAGCCGTCCTTCGGGGAAATATCTCGTGTGGCGCCCGCCGCATCGCGTCATCGCGCGCCGTCGCGCGTCGCCGCCGGGAACGCCACGCATCCGGCGCGTATGGGCTGTATTTTATCATGCGCAACCAGCGGCGCGGCGTCGCGTATACCACACAGAGCGATGGTTTTGCGCGTGCGACCAGCCGAATATACAGCGTGAACACGAGGCTATTTCCGGTCGCGCGCCCTCGCGATAGAACGGGGAGCGTGTAACCCCACCCACACCATCCACGCCTGACCACGCTGGCCACCCACCAGCGCATCTCGTTGTCAGGCGCGCGTCGTTATCCGCCCAACAGGAGGGAATCACCTATGCGGAACGATTCTTCAACAACCCCCAAACGCCCGCGCCGTCCTCGTCGCCTCACTCTGGAGGAAGCCCAGCCCGTCTATGCGCCGATTCGCAAATCGGACCACGCCTACCTGCGCGCCGCCCAGCGCCAGCTCTCCGACGCCGACGTGGACTATATCCTGAGGTGGGGCAGCGAGTTGCGTCGCACCGGCGTGAGCTTCTTCCATCTCGGCGCGAAGGACATCCCCGCGCAGCACCGTCACCTGCGCCAGATCATGCGGCTGGCGGGCGCGGTGGTGCTCGTCGCGGCGGACGGCGAGGTCATCACCCTCTATCCCCATGGACGCAAGCTGCGCCTCATCCGCCGCAAGATGAAGTACCGGATCAGTGGTACTGGTAGTTGAGTCTGAAGTGAATCGGAGTAACCGGCAAGCTGCCGTTTGTCAAGGACAAATGGCAGCTTGCCGGTTACTCTTGAGCATATCAGCGCC
>DASVWQ010000279.1:0-3209 GCA_036393135.1 Ktedonobacterales bacterium | reverse complement strand
GAAGAGAAATCGCGCGCCAGCCGCCTCCAGCCGCTCGCGCAGCGCCGCCAGCGTGACCCGCTTGTCCTCCGGGCTGAGCCGCCGCGAAGGATAGCTCGTGACATACTCCAGCCCAGCCGCCTCGGCCTGCGCGATGGCCCGTTCCAGTGGCTCTGGCGGGCGGCGCTGCCACTCAGCGCGAGCGCCGAGGTCATGCAGCAGCGCGTCCACCATGTTCGCCCGCCGCACATATTCTTCGCCGCTGATGACCGGGCGCAACGCCTCCGGCGCCGTGACGGGCGGCTGAACTGGCAGCGCCGCCGCGCCGAGATAGAGCCGTCCACCCAGGAAGAGGCCCGCGCCGCCATAGCCACCCATCGCCGCGCCAACGTGTGTGCTGCGGCCCTCCAGCGGCGGCCCCGCGTCCACCACCAGCGCCCGCGTTCCCGGCCGGCGACGCAGCAACTCATGCGCCGCGACCAGGCCAGCGACACCCGCGCCCACGATTACCGCGTCAAACCGCGCGCCATCCGTCACTGCGCGCTGTGTCTCATTCACCATGCCGAGGATCAATCACTTTCCAGATGTCTCTGCGCGATCAAGTTGTCGCGCGCTCAGTGAACATCGTACTCCAGCGCCCGCATCTTCCCGTCACGCTCCACCTGCGCGCCCTGCGGAGCGAACTCCCACGGGCTGGAACGCCAGGCGTCCACCTCATTGTCAGACGGTAGCCACGGCGGCAACTCCATCAGCAGGCGATGCGAGAGCGCGTAGACATACGGCTCATACAGCAGCCGCAGTTCAGCTAGCTTGGCGTCGGCTTGCTCGCCCTCTCGCAGGGGCGCGTTGGCCTGCGCCAGCAGTTCGCGCAGCCGCGCGACATCGGCCGTAGGCAGGCGCAGATGGCAATGGTCGTCCGGCTCGGTCCCCGCCATCTGGCTCAGATCTACCGCCGCGTGCCGCGCCATCGCGAAGGTCAGCCGCGCTTGCTGCGCCGGGATGCCATCTACACCAACGATGATCAGGGCGCAGGCGTCGAGGATTGCCGTTAGCCCTGCCAGCCACGACTGGTTCTCGTGCTGCGAGCGGAAGTAGCTGAGTGAGGGATAGGAGAGCTGGCTCTCCATCAGATCCGCCGCCCAGACCTCCCACGTCCGCAACTGCTCCGTCAGCACGTCCACACCGTAGTGACGGATGTGCCGTCGCAGCATCTCCACCGCGCTCGGCGGCGAGCCAGCTCGCGCGTCCAGCAGCGAGATCGCCACCTCACGCCGCGAAAACGCTTGATAGAGGACAGGCAAATACCCAATGACCAGCGCCAGCACGCCGAAACCAACACCCGCCTCCATCACCGTGACCATGCGCGCGACGCCCACCTTCGGCACGACATCGCCCAGTCCCAGCGTGAAGAACGTCGTCCCGCTCATGTAGAGGTCGGTCCAGAAGCCGCGATGGCCATAGGGCGAGACGACCTGCGAGCCGAGCGTCCATTGGATCGTCGCGAAGCCCACAATCAGTCCTGTCGCCCAGACGAACAGCAGAAACAGCAACGCCAATGGACCATACAAGCTCAGGAACGTCTCACGACGGTCGTGCTTGTGGACCATTCGGCCAAGCGCGGACCACGGCGCCCAGGTTGCGCGGTAGAGCAGCCACGTGAGGTGCAGCGGCCCCCGCACGCGACGTGGCAGCACGATGGTCTCGAACACGTCCCAGAGCACAACCAGAATCAGCGCCACTGCGCCGACCAATACCACCGTTCGCATGCTCGCCTACTTCCCGCGCCCACCAGCGCCTCAACTCGCTCGCATACCAATAGCGGGCGAAGATGTCCGCCTCCTCGCGGCGCTTCCCCGCCCGTCTCGCGTACTCATCATACACTGACACGCTACCTACGCTGGCACGCTACCGTGGCGCGAACTGCCGCGCCCACACCACCAGCGCCTCCACCTGCGCCGCGACCCGGCGCCGCTGCTCCTCGTCCGTGAGCCGCCCATCAGCATCGAAGTGCTGCTGCGCCTGTGGAATCATCAGTTCCGGCTTGATCATGGCGTAACTCTCGGTGAAGATGAAGACCTGGCGCAGCGCAAGCTGCGCGCGCACCGTCCCGAAGCGCGCCCCCGCGCCCATCATCGCGAGCGGCTTGTGGCGCAGCGGCGAGGTCGCGACCGGACGCGAAAGCCAGTCGATGAGGTTCTTCTGCACGCCCGTCATCGAGTAATTGTACTCGGGCGTCGCGAAGAGCAGCGCGTCGGCGGCGCGCACGCGCTCCTTCAACTCGCGAACCATTTCTGGGCCGCCGTCCAGATTGAGGTCGTCATTGTAGAGCGGGAGAGCCGAGATGTCCGCGATCTCGATCTCCACGCCAGCGGGCGCTAGCTCGCGCGCAGCCCGCAGCAGTCCGGTATTGAACGATCCGGCCCGCAGGCTCCCTGGCAGGCCCAGAATCCTAAAGTTCGTCTCCACGCTTTTCACCTTATGCCTGGTCGCTTGCGCCGCCATGTTGGCGGCGCACTACACTCACTTCCCAAAGTATAGCGCAGCCCGGCGAGCGGTCAAACAAGGCGCACACTCACGTCGATGTCGCCTCAGGGCTGCGACACATCTGGCGCCAGCGCATCCACCCCCGCGCGCTTCAGCAACTCGGCGCCAAGTCCGCGCCGCCGCGCTGCAGGGTGTACAGCGATCACGAAATCAGCGCGTGGTGTCTCCGTCGCCTTGAAGACCGCGCCGTAGCCGATGAGCCGGTCAGGCTCTTTGGCTGGCGTTACCACCCAGCGATCCCGCTCAGGCGCGTGGCCAGGCCACGTCAGTTGCTCGCGCAGAGCCGATAGACGGATGTCATCGCCAGAACGAACAATCTCCGGCGTATGCGCCAGCAGCGCGCAGAGCGCATACAGGTCATCGTAAACCGGCGAAATACGGCGGTTTACGACTCCGCGCGCGATCGCTCGTCCAACTGACTCACCTCGCCGCACGCAACACCAAGCGCCGTCGAGCGTGTGGTATGCAATGTGCGTAGACTCTATCACAGCGCGACACCTGTCGCGTCGACGGCGCGCCGCGAGGCTGCCGTCAGTCAGGAATATGGAGGAGAATCAACATGTGGAGTATACTCGCCTGGATCATCGTTGGCGGCGTCGCGGGCTGGCTCGCGAGCCTCGTGGTCAAGGGCGGTGGCAGCGGCATCCTTGGTGATGTCATCGTCGGCGTCATCGGCGCCATCATCG
>DASVWQ010000278.1:0-6360 GCA_036393135.1 Ktedonobacterales bacterium | reverse complement strand
GCGACAATCAGGAACGCCGCAATCAGGAGGAACGCATACAGCGCGCCATTGGGTTGTCCGCTGAGCGACGGCAGCACTGAGCCAGCGATCACCAGCAGACCAATGCCGCCACCAACATGCCCGATGCCATCCACGATGCCGAAGCCAGTCGTGCGAGCGCGGGTCGGAAAGCTCTCGACCGACCAGGCATAGGTGATGGGCACCCAGACATTGAAGCCAAAGAACAGGATGATCGAGCCGACAAAGGCCAGAATCACCGTGCCATTGATCGTCGGCGCGGTGGGCTTGCCCGCGATGGCGATCAGGATGCCGCCAATCAGGGTTAGCGCGGCGCCAATCGGCAGCCAGTACTTGCGCTCCAGCCGCTCAGCGAAGAAGTAGGCGAAGATGCCGCAGGCGATAAAGCCCAGCGTGCCGACCGCCGCAATGACGCCCGCCTCTGGCGGCGCATAGCCCAGCCCGGCCAGGATCACCGTCAGGCCGGCGGCAATCGAGTAGACCGTCACGTAGGCGATGAACCACATCACCAGCAGGAACACGACGCGGCCGAGGTAACGGGGGTTGCTAAGGATGGCTCCGAACCCGTCGCCGCCGGTCCCCGATTGCACCTCTAGCGGTGGCGCCTCCGCCGCGTCCACCACCTCGCCCTTGATCGAGGCGAACCGCTCCATGCGCTGAACAACTTTGTCGGCGTCGTCCAGCCGCCCCTTCGAGACGAGCCAGCGCGGCGATTCGGGCAGTTGCACGCGCAACAGGATGCCGACCAGCGCGAGTGCGGCGCCGACGATATACATGATGCGCCAGCCGTTGCCCAGGAAGACCCCGTGGTCACTCACGGTAGCCTGCGCGAACTGCAGCCCCAGCGGGAATGGCGCGGCTGGCGTGGTGAGGATCAGGCCAAGCCAGATGCCGACGAAGGCGCCCAGGCCCGACATGATGAAGATCAGCGAGGTGTATTTGGCGCGGCTGCGGGTCGGCGCAACCTCGCCGATGTAGGTGTTGACGATAGCCAGGTCAGCGCCAATGCCAATGCCCGTGATCGTGCGGGCGATGATGAAGCTGTTGTAGTCGCCGGTGAAGGCGGTGTAGAGCGAGCCTAGACCTGTGATCAGCATCGTGACCAGCAGGATGTCGCGACGCCCGAAGCGGTCGGAGAGCGGGCTGAGGATCAGCGCGCCAATGACGTAGCCGACCAGGTTCAGCAGGACGGGCAGGCCGATCAGCGATGAAGCGCCAACGGTTCCGGGCGGCAGTGTGGTCGCCCCTGGTGGCGGACCCGCCAGGCAATTCGGGACAATCTGTGTGCAGGTCTGGATGAACGAAACGTTGATGTCGAAGATGTCATAGAAGGTGAACAGGAAGCCGACGCCGATGACGACGACATAGATCCATGGCAACGACCAGACTTTGATCCTGTCCTGGCGAGCGATGACTGCGCTCGCGGTGGCCGAACCGCTTGACTGTTCCATGAGCGTCTCCCAGTCTGACAGCCTGCCAGAGGCAGGTCATATTCAGCGTAATACGCGGGGGCCTGTGGGATCAGGCCACTATCCCCTCCCTCCACTCTGGCGCTGGCGGTTCCAGGCGTACATAGGTCGTTTGGTTCGCCATACCGAACGCCAGGTTCTAAGCTGAGAACAGTCTGCATGAAAGGCGAGCCTATTGTCAAGTGTTTGTGTAGACCCTGAATAGCCCGTCCGAGCGCTGGGGAGCCTTGACACATGCCGAAACTTCGTCCAGACTTGTTCGCATGAAAGAACCATCTGTTCGCCATAATGAACCAACTGGCCGACAGACGCCACCGGCGCCAATGGTGGAGCGCGCCTTCCAGTTGCTGAGCCTGCTTGCGACCAGCGAGACGGGATACAGCCTCTCGGAGCTTGCCCGGCTGCTGGAGATGAGCAAGGGTAGCGCCCATGGTCTGCTGAAGACGCTGGAGGCAGGGCAGGTGGTCGAACTGGACGACAACCACCGCTATAGCCTTGGCCCGCGCATCTATGACCTCGCCCAGGCCTACATCACTCGCGGCGGGCTGCGGCGCCTCGCGCTGCCCGCGATGTGGCGGCTGGCCTCGCTGAGTGGCGAGACGGTCTTTCTTGGCCAGGTGGAGGCGAATGCGGTGCGGATCATCGAGCGGGTGGAAGACCCCGCCGAGGATAGCGCGCTGCGGGTCACGGCGCGGCGTGGGACGCGGGCGCCGCTGCTGGCGGGCGCGCTGGGGCGGGTCGTACTGGCGGGCTGGCCTTCCGACCGCCGCGAGGAGTATCTTCGCGCGCAGACGCTGCCCCACTTCACGCCGCGCTCCCTGACCGACCACGAGGCGTACCTCGCCGCCGTCGCCGAGGCCGCGCGCACGGGCATCGGCGAGGATCACGAGGAGTATCTGGCGGGCGTCAACGCGGTCGCCGCCGCCATTCGTGGGCTGGGTGGCGAACTGGTCGCGCTGGTCTGGATCGTTGGCTTCAGCAGTCGCTTCACAGGTGAGACACTGCGGCAGGCGGGCGTGGCGCTGCGCGCCGAGACATCCGCCATCTCGCACTCGCTGGGCGCGCGATAATTTTGCACTCATCGGTTGAAGGAGGATGCCTGATGCGGACGCAGGTAGCCATTATCGGGGCGGGGCCGGCTGGCCTGTTGCTCTCGCACCTGCTGGCGCGCCAGGGAATCGCGTCGGTGATTCTGGAAGACCGCGACCGCGCCTATGTCGAGCGGCGTCTCCGCGCGGGCGTGCTGGAGCAGCGCACGGCGGATCTGCTGCGCGAGCTGGGCCTTGGCGAGCGGATGGACCGCGAAGGGCTGGTCCACCACGGTATCGAGTTGCGCTTCAACGGCCAGGGCCACCGCATCCCGATGAGCGAGCTGACTGGCGGGCGCACCGTGATGATCTACGGCCAGACCGAGGTAGTCAAGGACCTCATTCAGGCGCGGCTGGACGGCGGCGGCCAGATTCTCTTCGAGGCCGAGTGTCTCGGTGTGGATGGGCTGACCTCGACCACGCCCAGCGTGCGCTATCGCTACCAGGGACAGGAGCAGACGCTGGAATGCGACATCGTAGCGGGCTGTGATGGCTTCCACGGTGTCAGCCGCGCGGCCATTCCGACGGGCGCGCTGACGATCTACGACCAGGAGTATTCCTTCGCCTGGTTGGGCATCCTCGCCCAGGTGGCGCCCTCGACCGATGAGCTGATCTACGCCTGGTCGGAGCGCGGCTTCGCGCTGCACAGCCTGCGCTCGCGCCAGATCAGCCGCCTCTACATCCAGTGCCGCCCTGATGAGGACATTCAGAACTGGCCCGACGCGCGTATCTGGGAAGAACTGCATCTGCGCTTCGCCCGCGACGGCTGGACACTGCATGAGGGGCCAGTGCTGGAGAAGGGCATCACGCCGATGCGCAGCTTCGTGGTCGAGCCGATGCAATACGGGCGGCTCTTCCTGGCGGGCGACGCGGCGCACATCGTTCCGCCGACGGGCGCGAAGGGCCTGAACCTGGCGATGGGCGATGTGGCGGCGCTGGCGGAGGCGCTGACGATGTGGTATCGCACAGGGAGCGGCGAACTGCTTCAGGGCTATTCGGCGCGTTGCCTGGCGCGGGTCTGGCGGGCGCAACACTTCGCCTGGTGGATGACCGAGATGCTGCATCTGCGCGAAGGCGCGACGCCGCTGGAGCGTCGACTGCAGCTTGCCCAGCTTGCCTATGTCACCTCCTCGAAGGCGGCGGCCACCACGCTCGCGGAGAATTATGTTGGCTATGGGCCAATCTGATTGAGCTTGCGGAGCGACATGGCGGCGCGATGCGGAGGCGGCGCAAGCGGGGCGGGTTAACTTGTGGCGCCGATGCGGGCGGGCCAGTGTGAGCGCAAGGAGCGACGACATGAGTGATGCGGGCGATAGGGATGATACGAGCGATGCAGGCGACGAGTCGCGCTACGAACTGGGGATGCGGACGCGGCGCGCGGTGCTGGGCGATGCGCATGTGGACCGCGCGCAGGCGCGTGTGACGCCGCTGGACGCCGACTTCCAGCGCTTCATCACTGAGGTGGCGTGGGGGTCGCTCTGGTCGCGCCCTGACCTCGACCGTCGCACCCGCAGCCTCATCACCATCGCCATCCTCGCGGCGCTGGGGCGGCACGAGGAGCTGGCGCTGCACCTGCGCGCCACCGCCAACACAGGCGCCACGCCACACGACGTGGCCGAGGCGCTGATGCACGTCGCGGTCTACGCGGGCGTTCCGGCGGCCAACTCGGCCTTCGCGCTGGCCCGCCAGGAGCTGCCCCGGCCCACCACTGACGCGCCAGCCGACGCAGGGGAGGACACCGTGTGAGCGATCCAGTGGACGCGCTGACCACCACTCCGGCGATGGCGGCGATCTGGAGCGCCGAGGCGCATGTGCGCGGGATGCTGGCCTTCGAGGGCGCGCTGGCGCTGGCGGAGGCGCGGGCGGGCGTCATCCCGATGGAGGGCGCGGAGGCGATCCGCGCGGCCTGCCGGGTCGAGACGTTCGACGTGGCGGCGCTCTACCGTGAGGCGGCCAGCGCTGGCACGCCCGCCATCCCTCTCGTGCGGATGCTAACCGAGCGGGTCGAGCCGTCGGCGCGCGGCTATGTCCACTGGGGCGCCACCAGCCAGGACGTGATCGATACCGCGCTGGTACTCCAGATGCGCGACGGGCTGGGGTTGTTGCGCGCCCGCCTGCTGGTGGTGGCCGCGCTCTGCGCCGCGCTTGCCGAGCGCTACCGCGCGACGCCGATGGTCGGGCGGACACTGCTCCAGCAGGCGCTGCCGATCACCTTCGGGTTGAAGGCTGCGCGCTGGCTGGCCCTCGCCACGCGCCAGGCGCAGCGGCTGGCGGAGGTCCACGCGCGGATCGCCGTCGTGCAACTTGGCGGCGCGGCGGGGACGCTGGCGGCGCTCGGCGCGGCTGGCCCGCGCGTGACCGCAGAGCTGGCGGCGGAGCTGGGGCTGGCGCCGCCCGATCTGCCCTGGCACACCGAGCGCGACCGGGTGGCCGAGGTGGCCGCCGCGCTGGCCGTGCTGGCGGGGGCGATGGCCAAGATTGCGCATGACCTGACACTGCTGGCGCAGAGCGAGGTGGGCGAGGTCGCGGAGGCTGCCGCGCCAGGCAAGGGCGGCTCCTCGGCGATGCCGCAGAAGCGCAACCCGGTCAACGCGATGCTGGCGCAGGCGGCGGCGCGACTGGCGCTGGGCGTCGCGCCGGTCATCCTCAGCGCGCTGCCCCAGGAGCACGAGCGCGCGGTTGGCGGCTGGCAGGCGGAGTGGGAGGCGCTGCCACGGCTCTTCCGCTACACGGCGGGCGCGGTGGAGCGAACCCACGACGCCCTCGACGGCCTGGAGGTGGACACCGCCGCCATGCGCGCCAACCTCGACCGCTCGCATGGCCTCATCATGGCCGAGGCGCTGACGATGGCGCTGGCGCCGCAGGTTGGCCGCCCGGAGGCGTTCCGCCTGGTCCGCACGGCCACCGAGCGAGCGCGGACGACGGGCGCGGAACTGCGCGATGTGGCGCTGGCGGATGCGGCGATCAGCGCGGCGCTCTCCGCCGAGGCCATCACGCAGGCGTTCGACCCGGCGGGCTATCTCGGCAGCGCCGATCACTTCATCGACCGCGCGCTGGCCGACTATCGCGCGCTGCTGGCCGCTGGCGTGTGAGGCTGACGGTGGCGCGGCTCAGCGCGTGGCGGGCGCGGGCTTCGGCGGCGTCGCAGTCTCATTGCGGGCGAAGAACCAGCGGATGACGCGCTGTATGGGCAGCAGCAGGATCCAGAGCCACGGGACCCAGAGTGGCTCGATCACCAGCGCCAGCCCGGCGGAAGCCAGGAAGAGGACGGTCGGCGCGAGCGAGCGCGCGGCATAGAAGCGCGCCAGCTTCGGCGTCACAACCTCGGCGTTGACCAGCTTCGCCCAGACGGCGTAGACCCAGATGGCCGTCAGCAGCAGGCCAGAGACTCCCAGCAGCGCGGCGTAGAGGCCCATCACCAGCGGCTGATTGCCATACTCGCTGGTCAACGAGGTCGTGAAGGGCTGGAGTACGATGCTCAGCAGGAAGGCGAAGTTGAGCAGGACGAGCCAGCGGTCATAGCGCTCGATGACGTGGAAGATGCGGTGATGCCCACGCCAGTAGGACGCGATGACGACGAAGCTGATGAGTAGCGCGAGTACCTGTGGCCCAAGCGCCTCCAGCTTGCCTGGCAGCGTGGAGGCGGTAGCGCCAATCGGAACCTTCAGGTCGATGACCAGCAGGGTCAGGGCGACGGCGAATACGGCGTCACTGAAGAAGACGAGCCGCTCGATGTCGCTTCCACGGTCATTCCACAAGTCGCCAGGCAGGTTCATACGCTGCGC
>DASVWQ010000277.1:0-4946 GCA_036393135.1 Ktedonobacterales bacterium | reverse complement strand
GTGGAGGCGACCAGCCTGGAGGCGATCCGCCTGGAGGATGTGGCGATGGCGATGGTGACGGAAAAGCTGCTGCCCCAAAACGTGGAGGCGGAGGCTGGCGTGCTGGGCAGCCTGCTCATCGACCCCGACGCGATGGCCCAGATCGCGGATTTCCTGCGCGCGGAGGACTTCTACCGCGAGGCGCACCGCGTCATCTATCAGGCCATCTCCGACCTCTACGAGAGCAGTGTTCCCGCCGACCTCATCACCCTGACCGACGAGCTGGGGCGGCGCGGCGCGCTGGAGGAAGTCGGCGGCGCCAGCTATGTCAGCTCGCTGGCCAACCAGGTGCCGACCAGCGCCAATATCGAGAGCTACGCGCGCATCGTGGAGCGCACCGCCATCCTGCGGCGACTGATCCACGCCGCAGGACAGATCGCCGGGACCGCTTACAACGAGCCGGACGCGAACGTGGCCCTCGACCAGGCCGAGAAGCTGATCTTCGCCGTCTCGCAGCGCATCTCGCACGCGGAATTCGAGCATATCCGCGATACGCTGGACGCCTACCTCGACAAGCTCAGCCAGCTCCACTCGCGGCGCGGCGACATCGTGGGCGTGGCGACGGGCTTCTCGGACCTCGACAAGATGACCGGCGGTCTCCAGCGCTCCGACCTCATCATTCTGGCGGCCCGGCTGGCGGTGGGTAAGACCAGCCTTGCGCTCTCTGTCGCCCACATCGCCTCGCTGCGCGTCACGCATGGCATCGCCATGTTCAGCCTGGAGATGAGCGCCGAGCAGCTCATCGCCCGCTTCCTCTCGATGGATGCGAACGTGGACCAGCAGAAGCTGCGCACAGGCTTCATCGACGATGACGAGTGGGAGCGCATCGGCCAGTCGGTCGGCACGCTCTCGGAGGCGGAGATCTATATCGACGATACGCCGGGCATCACGCTGATGGAGATGCGAAGCAAGGCGCGCCGTCTGAAGATGGAGCGCGGTTTCGACCTGATTATCGTGGACTATCTGCAACTGATGCAGGGAACAGTCAGCGCCTCAGGCCGGGGCGGCGAGAACCGCGTGCAGGAGATTTCGGCCATCAGTCGGGGGCTGAAGGAGCTGGCCCGCGAACTGGAGGTACCCGTGCTGGCGCTCTCGCAGCTCTCGCGCGCGGTGGAGAGCCGCACCGACAAGAAGCCGCAACTCAGCGACCTGCGAGAGTCGGGCTGCATTGTCGGCGATACGCCAGTGTACCTGCCGGATGAGGGGCGATACGCGCCGATCAGTTCGCTGGTGGGGCGCTCAGGGCTACGCGCGCTGGCGCTCAACGCGGCAACGTGGAAGCTGGAACCTGCCGCGATCACCAATGCCTTCATGACGGGTCGCAAGCCAGTTTACCGGCTGACGACACGCCTGGGCCGCAGCGTCCGCGCGACAGCGAACCACAAGTTCCTGACTATCTCCGGCTGGCGGCGGCTGGATGAGCTGACCGTACACGACCGTATCGCCACGCCGCGCACGCTGCCAAGCCCGACCGGGGCGACGATGAGCGATGAGGAGTTAGCGCTGCTGGGGCATATGATCGGCGATGGCTGCGCGCTGCCACGCCACATCCTCCAGTACACGACCCGCGAGCTGGACCTCGCCGAGACGGTGCGCGATCTGGCGCTGGCGGTCTTCGGCGACGCGGTGTCGCCGCGCATCTCGCGGGAGCGCGACTGGTATCAGGTCTACCTGACGGCCAGCGAGCGCCTGACCCATGGCAAGCGCAATCCTCTCGCGGCTTGGCTCGATAACCTCGGCGTCTTCGGCTTGCGCTCCTACGAGAAGCGTGTGCCAGAGAAGGTCTTTGCCCAGCCCTCCGATGGCGTGGCGCGCTTCCTCCGCCACCTCTGGTCGACAGACGGGTGTATCCACCTGAGCCGAGCAACTGTTGATACGGTGAAAATCTACTATGCCTCCAGCAGCCCTATCCTGGCGCGACAGGTGCAATCTCTCCTGCTCAGGCTGGGTATCAACGCCGTGATCTTGCGCTACGCGCAGCCCGGCAAGGGGCGCGATCAATATCACGTGAAGGTGAGTGGTAAGCCCGATGTCCAGCGGTTCCTCGCGCAAATAGGCGCGCTTGGTGAGTACAAGACAAAACATGCTGTAGCCATCGCCGCCTACTACGCGGATCGCGCGGGAAAGACCAACCGCGATGTACTGCCTCGCGAGGTGTGGGAGGTTGTGATTGCTCCAGAGATGGCGGCTTCTGGCGCGACTGCGCCGACGCTACAAGCGCAGTTGGGATGGAGTGGCGCATCAGGCGCCATTGCACGTCAGAATCTGAGTCGTGAGCGGGCCGCTCGTGTGGCTTCCGCTCTACACTCGGCAGCATTGGCGATGCTCGCCACAAGTGATGTGTATTGGGATGAGATCCTCAGCATCGAGCCTGATGGCGAGGAGGATGTCTACGATCTGACGGTCGAGAGACATCACAACTTCGTCGCCGCAGACATAATTTTACATAACTCAATTGAGCAGGACGCGGATATTGTGATGTTCATCTACCGCGACGACGTGTACAACCCGGAGAGCGAGCGCAAGAACATCGCCGACATCATCATCGCCAAGCACCGCAACGGGCCGACCGGCACGGTCAGTCTGTATTTCCAGGGGGCGCAGACCCGCTATCGTGACCTGGAGCTGCGCCAGGTCGAGCCGGACTATTGATCGGAGGAGACCCAGATGCCGCCAGCCTTCGCCGGGTTTCCCTCCGGCGCCAACCCGTACACGCCGCTGCCCGACGCCTTCTTCACCTCGGCCCTGCCAGAGATCGAAGACATCAACGAGGTCAAGGTCACACTGCATCTCTTCTGGCTGCTCTACCAGAAGGTCGGCGAGCCGCGCTGCGCCAGCGACCGCGAGTTGCTGGCCGATCCCGTGCTGCGGCGCGGGCTGCGGCGACGTGGCGACCCGCGCCCCTACGAGGAGCGGCTGCGCGCCGCGCTGGAAGGCGCACGGGCGCGTGGCCTGCTGCTGCGCGTGCGCGTTCGAATAGATGACGACATCGTGACGTGGTATTTCTTCAACACCGAGCGCAGCCGCGCCGCCGTCGCCGACCTCTTGCGCGGTGTCACCTCGCCAGAGACGCTGCTGGAGGTGGAGGGGCCAATCGCCAGCGGCGACGAGAGCGATGGCGGCGCCGCGCGGCTCAGCGTCGAGATCGAGCGACCCAACATCTTCACCCTCTACGAGCAGAACATCGGTCTGCTGGCCCCGCTGGTGGCCGAGGAACTACGCGACGCCAGCGAGCGCTACCCCTGGGACTGGATCGAGGCGGCCTTTCGCGAGGCCACCCAGCAGAACAAGCGCAAGTGGAGTTACATCCGCGCGATATTGAAACGGTGGGAGACAGATGGGAAGGGAGGCGAGCCGTATGGAGCGCATGGGCGATATTCTCGCTAGGTCGGCCCGCATGCCCGCGAAACGCGGCAAGCCCGCCGCCACGCCTCCGCCAGCGACATCCTCCGCGCAGCCCGCGCCCGATGTCGCCGCACAGGCCGCGCCCAGCGCCGACGCCCTCGACGCCGAGCGCATCCTGGAGTTGCCCGCCCGCCGGAGCGCGCCCGTCGCCGCCCGGGTGACGGCGCCGCTGGCCTCGCGCGCCGCTCCGCGTGACACCTCGCGTGATGTCGCTCCCCGCCAGAGCGCCGCCCGCCCGCCGAGCCAGCGCCCGCGTGTGGGAGCCGCGCGCCCCGCCGCCGCGCGCCCCGCGAACGCCAGCCGGATGCGCGCTGGCTCCAGCGGCATGCTCGCGCTGGGCGAGGCCGCGGAAGGCTATGCCAACGCCCTCCGCGCCGCACGTCCCGCCAGCCCGGCGCCCGGCGCGGGCAAGCGCGCAAGTGGCGGGCAGACGCGCCGCCCCGCCGACCCCGATGTCTGCCCGGAGTGCCACGGCGCGGGCTACGTGCGCCTCGATGTGCCGGTGGGCGATCCCGCCTTCGGTCAGGCTGTCGCCTGCGCCTGTAAGGAGCGCTCGCTGGAGGAACGCCGCCTCTCCGATCTGCGCCGAATGTCGAGCCTCGACGCTTTCCGCGACAAGACCTTCGCCACCTTCGACGTCGCGCTGCCCGGCGTGCGCGAGGCGCTGGAGGTCGCGCAGCGCTACGCCGAGGATCCCAACGGCTGGCTGGTGTTGGGGGGCGGCTATGGCGTGGGCAAGACGCACCTCGCCGCCGCCATCGCCCACGAGCGCCTCGCCGCCGGACAGTCGGTCTTCTTCAGCATCGTGCCAGACCTGCTCGACCACCTTCGCGCCGCCTTCGCGCCCAGCAGCGAGATGCCCTACGACGAGCTATTCGATAAGGTGCGTGAGGCCGGCGTGCTCGTGCTGGACGACCTCGGCGCCGAGAACGCCACCGCCTGGGCCACCGAGAAGCTCTTCCAGATCATCAACTACCGTTACAACTATCGCATGCCTACCGTCGTGACCACCAACAACCGCCTGCTCTCGCATATGGATGAGCGCATCCGCTCGCGCCTCTCGGATATGAGCTTCGTGCGCAACGTCAGCATCGAGGCCGCCGACTATCGCGAGCGCCACGCGGGCCGCCCACGTCCGACGCGGCAAGGCGGGCAGGCGGCGCAGGGCGCCGCGCCG
Source organism: Ktedonobacterales bacterium (assembly GCA_036393135.1). Classification (GTDB taxonomy): domain Bacteria; phylum Chloroflexota; class Ktedonobacteria; order Ktedonobacterales; family JADMIN01; genus JAKAIY01. The sequence continues at coordinate 325 of DASVWQ010000277.1, read as the reverse complement.
CGCAACCCGCGCAGCGGCTACCAGCGCTGAGACTGCGGGCCTGCCGACGCGGAAACAGGTGAGCGGCGGCTTCCCAAACCTATCGGGAAGCCGCCGCTCGTGTATTCGGGCCGTGTGCGCTCAGGGCTGCGCGGCCTTCTTGCGCATGTGGTATTCGTGGATGCCCTTCTTCAGGGTTCCCAGGGCCACCGTCGCGCAGGTCGGGCGCGACATCACTACCTCGCGCCCCAGGTCGTCGATCAGCGTCTCGAAGCTGAGCTGCTCGACCTCATCGAGCGTCATGCCCTCGGTCAGCTCCGTCACGTAGGACGCCGCCGCCATGCTG
>DASVWQ010000276.1:0-6268 GCA_036393135.1 Ktedonobacterales bacterium | reverse complement strand
GGCTATCTGCGGGTCATCGCGCCCACCCCCTTCACCTTGCGCCTGGACGAGCGCGGCGTGACACGGACCGACCGGGGCGCGGAGCCGCTACTCATCCCCTGGGGCGGCGTCGCGCGGGTCAAAGAGGAACTCTTCAAAAGTGGCAAGACCGTCAGCCTCACCGTCTACAAGCGGGTCGGCGCGCGCGGACTCCACCGCGCGTGGGTCGTCTACCGCGATGACATCCCACAGTTCGACGCCTTTGTCGAGGCGTTCGCGGCGGCCGTCCCGGAGGGTCGCCCGTGGATGCGCGAGACCGTTCACGAATAGCGCGCATCGTCCACGCAGGGGGACTGGCGCTGGCCAGCCCGCCATCATCTTCTACAGCAGCGGAGGCGTGACATGGGACTGAGCGATCTGCCGATCTGGGGCCAAATAGCGGGCATCCTCTTCAACGACGGCATGGACCACCTCGGCGCGAAGAAGTGCGCGACGAAGGGCCACATCTGGCGCAACGTCGATCTGCAAGTGTTGCGCGACGACGGCGGCCTCGACATCCAGAAGGACGGCGCCCAGCGCTGTGGTCGCTGCGGCGCCACCCGCCCGCTGCCAGAGGAGTAGCGGCGACCGCGGGGCAGGGGCGCGGGGGATGACCGCTGAGGAGCTTGCCGAAACGCTCCTGCGGGAACACCTCGCTGAGCGCGCGGCTATTGCGCGCCAGAGCGCCGAGTGGGACGCAGGGCTGGCGCGGGCGGCGCTATGACAGCATGGAAACCTTCTTTGCCGCTCTGGATGAGTCCGTCAATGAAGGTCCCGAAGAGTAATGCCGACGTTCCAGGCGGATCAATGAGCTGGCGACTGCATTCGCGCCTGGGTGGCCTACAGGCCGCAGAGTGTGCCTGCACGCACTGGGTAACGGGCGGAAACTGTCGCGGATAGCGAGCATGGGAGTGAGCCGAGCGCCTCACCGCTGGCCCGGCGCCTGTCCGCGTCGCCAGGGACCCAGTCCGCGACGGCACGGCTCTCGCGGCGCGCACGCCTCCCAGGCGCGGTTTCAACCGCCAGCCGCGAGCCACCCCTGCCCGCGCCCGCCCGCTACCGGCGTCTCACTGCGACCGGCGTGAGCAGCGCGCCCAACGCCAACCCCGCCGCCAGGCCGCCGAGATGGTCGTAGAGCGCGAGGCCGCCGCTGAACGAGAACGCGATATTCAGCACCAGCCAGAAGAACCACTGGCCTAGAATCGCGTTCGCGGCGGGGCCAAGCGCCCGGCGGTAAAGCAGGAAGAAGATGCCCACCGCGCCGAAGATGCCGAAGATCGCGCCCGACGCGCCCAGCGAGCCGAAGTCCGGCGCCAGGAAGGCCTGCGCCACGCCGCCGATGATCCCAGAGAGGAAATAGATCGCCAGGAAGCGCGGCCTGCCGAAGATCTGCTCGATGATGATGCCCACAAAGTAGAGCGAGAGCATGTTGAAGCCCAGGTGAATGATGCTCTCGTGCAGGAACATCGCGGTAATCACACGATACCAGTCGAGTGGGTGGCCCTGAAGCCACGCCCAGCCCGGCAGCACGCCGAGATTGTAGAGCGGGTTGTTCGGGTACAGCTTCGGGTCAGCTGTGTTCATGAAGTCGAAGTTCGAGAACGCCACGCAAGCCAGGAAGATCAGCGTATTGATGGCGATCAGCGAGTAGGTCGCGATGGGGATGTGGCGCGTGGCGAAGCGGGCGCGCAAGGCGGCGCGCTCGGCGTCGGAGCGCTCGCTCCACGGGCGCGGCGCGGCCTGCGCGGCCTGTGCGGCCTGCGGATTCACTGGCGCCGCGAAGACCTCTGGCACGACCGGGTTGACCGGCGGGAAGAGCTTGGGCAGGTCGTGGGTGCCAGAGAGGCGCGCCGCCTTCGACTCCGCCAGCGAGGCGTCGTAGCTCTGGCGAAGCTGGCGCAGCGCGTAGCCCCGCAGCGCATGAGCGTAGGCGCGCGGCGGGTCCAGTTCGACGGCGCGGTCCAGCGCAGCCAGCGCGGCGTCATAGCGTCCCGCCATCGTCTGCTCGATGGCCTGCGCAATGTAGGCGTCCGCCGTGTTTGGCGCGAGGCGCTGCACCGCCTGGCAGGCCATCCCCGCCACGCCATACTGCCCCAGCGCCAGGTTCGCTTCGGCCAGCCCCAGGTGCGCGCCCACCGCCGATGGGTCGGCCTGCGCCGCCCGCGCGTACTCCGCCGCCGCCTCGTTGACGTGCAGCTCCTTGAGCAATTCGTCGCCGTGCGCGATCAGCGCGCTCGCGTCTACCCTCTGTTCCATTCGCCCGCAAACCTATCCTCTCGCGTATCGCGTTCGTATCACACGGCGCTCCAGCGCCTCACGCAGTGTCGTCGCATAACACTCTACCAGATTACGCGCCAGAACCCCGCTGCGTTGGGCGCGGGCGCGTCCTGGCCAGCGGGTCAGCCCAGAATCACCGCCAGCAGCGAGAAAGCGAAGACCGAGACGGCGATGTAGCCATTCATGTTGAAGAAGGCGACCTCCAGGCGCGTGAAGTCTTCGGGATGGACGAGGCGATGCTCCCAGATCAGCAGCCATGCCGCCACGCCCACCGCGATCCAGAATGGCCAGGCCAGCCCCAGCATGCCGCCGACCGCCGCCAGCAGCCCGACCGAGGCGCCGTGCATCATCTCGGAGACCTGCAACGCGCGCTGCGGGCCAAAGCGCGCCGGAATTGAGCGCAGGCCGTGCGCGCGGTCGAACTCGATGTCCTGACAGGAGTAGATCAGGTCGAAGCCACCGACCCATGCGGCCACCGCCAGCCCCAGCAACAGCGGCGGCAGCAGGTTCGCCACGCTAAGCGTCGGGTTGATCGCCAGCCAGCCGCCAATCGGCGCGATGCCATCGGTCAGGCCGAGGATGAAGTGACAGAGCCAGGTGAAGCGCTTGGTGTAGGAGTAGCCGACCAGGAAGATGACGGCGACTGGCGAGAGCGCCAGGCAGAGCAGGTTGAGTTGGGCGGCGGAGAAGACCAGGACGGCGCCCGCGATCACCGCGAAGGCGGCCATCTCGGCGGGTCGGAGAAGGCGCTGCGGCAGGGCACGGTTGGCGGTGCGGGGATTCAGCGCGTCCATGCTGGCGTCGGCCAGGCGGTTGACCGCCATCGCCACGGTGCGCGCGCCTGCCATCGCCAGCGTCACCCAGATCAGCGGGCCGAGGCCAGGCCAGCCATGTTGCGCGCGGGCCGCCAGCGCCACGCCGAGATAGGCGAAAGGCAGCGCGAAGATCGTATGCTCGAACTTGATCGATTCCAGAAAGACGCGCAGTTTGCCGCCAGCGCCCGCCGCGACGCCTGCCAGTGGCGTATCCGCTCGCATGAAGCGCTCCCTCAGTCCATCCCGCCAGCGCCTCCGCGCCGCTCGCGGAGCCAGCCCTGGCCGGGTGGAACATGCGCGAATAGCGCGCACATCCGTTGAATTATACGGCGGGGCCTGCGCGTCCGCCACCATCGGGCGGCCTGGCGCTCGCCGCGCGGGCCGTGAAACATATTCCGTCGCGACACGCTCTAACTTCATGCGTGGCCGCAGCTAGCGCGGCTCGCGCATGACTTCGTGAGGTTGGGCGCCGCCGCGCCCGCAGCGACGCGACCTATGGCCCACCACCGAATTCCTGGCGGCGGAGGCACAGCGGGACGAGGTTCAGAGGAGAACACAGCGTGACACAGACACCCTCAATCGCCAGCAGCTACACATTCGACCCCTTTGCGCGGCATCAGTTCTACCATGATGTGAACGAATCGCTTGCCCGCCGCGCGATCCAGGCGGTGAACCGGTCGCTGCCAAAGGGACAGGCGGCGCGCGTGGTCGAGCTGGCGTCTGGCACCGGCGCCGTCACGGAGCTGATCCTCGATGAGTTGGAGCGCGAGGGGCGCCCTGGCTCGGTCATCGGCGTTGAGCCATCCACCGAGGCCATCGACATCGCCCGCGAGCGTCTGAGCGGCCGCGAGGTCGAGTTCATTCAGGGCGAGGCGGAGCAGGTGGCTGAGCTTGGCCCCCACGCCGACGCCGCGTTTTTCTGCAATGCCATCCACCTCATCCCCGACAAGGCCGATGTGATTCGCAAGCTGTCCGCCGCGCTGCGTCCGGGTGGCTACCTCGCCATCAATAGTTCGTTCTACACGGGCGCCTACGCGCCGGGCAGCGAACGCTTCTACCACCTCTGGACCCGCCGCGCGCTGGGTTGGCTACGCGCCAACCACCCAGGCGTCCGCACCTCGCGCCAGGAGAAGGCGATGGCGATGCAGTGGCTCAGCGCCGACGGCTACGCTGACCTTCTCGCCGACTGCGGCCTGCGAGTCGTGGAGCGCGCCGAGGAGGTAGCGCAGATGCCGCTCAGCTCCTGGCAAGATATTGGCCGCTACTGGCTGTTCATCGAGGGCGCGCTGCCCGGTGTGCCGATTCCCATCGCCGCCGAGGCGCTCTACAACGCCGCCGGCCAGGCTTTCGAGGAGCTGGGGCTGACGGCGGTGCCGCGTGTCTGGCTGCAGCTCGTCGCCCAGAAGGTCGAGTAGGGCGCGGTGATGGCCGTCAACCTCCTGCCGCCGCCCGATCATCGCCTGACGACCGCGCGGCTCATCCTGCGCGCCTATCAGCCCGCCGACGCCGCGGCGCTCTACGCGACCGTTGAGGCGTCGCGTGCGCATATCGCGCGGTGGCTGCCGTGGACGCCGCAGCACGCCAGCGTCGAGGATTCACGCGCGGTCATCCAGCGTCTCATCGCGCAGTGGGAGCAGGGCGTTTGCACGTATGGCGTCTTTGCGCGCGAGAGCGGCGAGTTGCTGGGCGGTTTGGGCTTGCAGCTGCGCGAGGCCGACGTGCCATCCTACGAGATTGGCTACTGGCTGGCCGCGCCCGCCGAGGGCCACGGCTACATCACCGAGGCCACTGCGGCGATGGTCGAGTACGTCTTTGGCAAGCTGGACGCCCGGCGTATCGAGATCCGCTGCAACGCGCTGAACACCCGCAGCGCGGCAGTGGCCCAACGCCTTGGCTTCACCCAGGAGGGGCTGTTGCGCCACCACCTGCGCGCCCACGACGGCAGCCTCCGCGACACGCTGATCTTCGCGCGCGTCCAGTGAAACGCGGCGCCAGATGTGAAACCTCTCACCGTAGCTGACAGCGGGAGCTACGCGCGTTGACACGCCTTTCGCGCGCGCCATATACTTTCGCAGGATCAGGCCTGCGCCCAGAGGCGTAGGCGCGCACGCCCCGCCCGGAACGATCATCTCCGCGCGGCGAACAGGAGAGATATACGCCCTATGAGTGGTCCGGGAGGATCGGTGACCAATCGTGATCGGCGGCGCGAGACCCGCCAGCAACAGTATCAGCGGCGGCAAGAGGAGCGCAAGGCCGAGCGTCTGCGCCAACTCCGCCAGCAACAGATCAGACGCTATGGCATGATCGGCGGCGGCATTCTCGTCCTCGCGCTGATCGTCCTGGGCATCAGCCAACTGCTCCGCCAGAATACTGGCCAGCAGCCGAACCTGAACCCGCAGCCCGCCACCGGCCAGACGGTGGACGGCCTCCAGTGCCTCAGCCAGCAGGGCGGCGCGCTGCACCACCACCAGTACCTCGACATCTATATCAACGGCACGCGGATGGCGGTCCCGGCGGGCGTTGGCCTCGTCAGCGCGCAAAACTGCCTCTACCCGCTGCACGTCCACGATGGCGAGCCGAACATCATCCACAACGAGTCGGGCCAGGCCAACGCCAGCTACACGCTGGGCCAGTTCTTCGACATATGGGGCGTCGCACTCAGCAAATCGCAGATCAGCTCGTACAAGACTGATGGCTCGCACCAGATGGCCATCAAGCTGATCGACAGCACGGGCAAGGTGACGACCTATACGGGCGACCCGCACGCGCTTCCGCTGGCGGACCAGGAGACGATCTACATTCTCTACAACAGCCCGAATGTGAAGCTGACGCCCTACACCAACTGGGCGACACTGACCCAGTAACCGCGCCAGCGTCCAGCAGCAGCCAACGAAGCGCCGCCGGAGGGAGCAATCCTTCCGGCGGCGTCGCTCATCTGGCCGCGCGTCTCAGGGCAGGTTGAAGACCGAGAAGCCGAAGCCGTGGAGGATGGAGACTGCCAGCCCCACGCTGGAGAGGATAATGCCCGCTATCGCCCAGGTGTGGTTGCGGATGGAGAGCCGCCCTTGCAGGCTGAAGATCAGCCCCAGCACGCCGAAGATGAAGCCGCAGAGCGCCAGCCCTGCCATCGGAATGCTGATGATGCCCAGGATTAGCCC
>DASVWQ010000275.1:0-8696 GCA_036393135.1 Ktedonobacterales bacterium | reverse complement strand
GTTGGCGGGCCATCGGGCTGCCCGGTCAGGCCCGCGAAGCCCGTCAGCGACTCCGCCAGCGTGCCGAAACCGGGACGCGGCGCGTAGGGGCCACTTTGCCCGAAGCCCGTCACGCGCAGCAGAATCAGCCGTGGATTGATGGCGCGCAGGACCTCGTAGCCCAGCCCCCAGCGTTCCAGCGTGCCGGGACGAAAGTTTTCGATCACCACATCGGCCTCCGCCACCAATCGCTTGAAGAGCGCCGCGCCATCTGGTCGGGAGAGGCTCAGCGTCACCGAGCGTTTGTTGCGACCGATGGACTTCCAGAAGAGGCCCTCGCCGTTCTTGGGCGTGCCCCAGCGCCGCTGGTGGTCGCCAACGACAGGAGCCTCGACCTTGATGACATCGGCGCCCAGTTCGGCGAGATAGGTCGCCGCCCACGGCGCCGCCGCCATTGTCGCGATGTCGAGCACGCGCAGGCCCGCCAGCGCCATCGGTTTCGGCGCGCCATCAGCGGATTCGTTCATCGTTGTCCCCTTCCCTCGTGTGTTCGCGGACACAGCGCCGCGATGATTGCAATATTATATATAATGTGGTATATCGAATGTCATACACGAGCAGACGATGACCTGTCAATAGCTGACCCGCCACGCGCCTGCCCTGGGACGCGCTGGAGTGAGAGGAGTGATCGCATGCCTCCCGGACATCCCACCCCGGCCACCGACGACGCGCCAATTGCCGCGCCAGAGCATCAGACCAAGACCGCGCTGGCCATCCAGGCGCTGCGTGGGGCGATCCTGCGCGGCGATGTCGCCGCCGACGCGCCGCTGACCGTCGGGCGCATCGCGCGTATGCTGGGGATGAGTCCGACGCCTGTGCGTGAGGCGATCCGCACGCTCCAGGCGGAGGGGCTGTTGCGCCACGAGCCGCACCACACTGTCTCCGTCGCCCGCTTCAGCGCCAAAGACATCCGCGACCTCTTCGTGATGCGCGCCGACCTCGAATCTCGGGCGACCGCGTTGGCGGCGCCTCACATCAGCGCCGCCGATTTCGCCCGACTGGACGACCTCAACCGCCAGATGCGCGCCGCCGCGCCGCACGAAGACTTCGACCGGCTGAACCGACTGAACGCCGAGTGGCACCTGCTCATCTATGGCGCCGCCGATAACCGCATCCTGCTCGACGTGATCCAGCACCTCTGGAAACGCTTCGTCTGGGAGGTCAACTGGATTCTGCCAGGGCGCGCGGCCACCTCGCTCGATGAGCATGCGGCGATTCTGGCGGCGCTGCGGCGGGGCGATGGCGAGGGCGCGGCGGCCCTGGTACGCGCGCACATCCAATCGGGCGAGGAATACGCTGTCGAATACATCACCCGCCGCACGCCGCAGTCAGCCAGAGGAGATACCCATGACGACCAGTGAGGGGCGCGCCACAGCGGGCGCCCGACTACGGGAGTTGCTGGCGCGCGATGAGCCAGTCCTGGCGCCAGGCGCGTTCGATGCGCTGAGCGCGCGGGTGGTCGAATCGGCCGGGTTCGACGCCGTATACATGACCGGATTCGGGACCTCCGCCGCGCTGCTGGGGCAGCCTGACGTTGGGTTGCTAACCCAGACCGAGATGGTGGAGAACGCCCACCACATCGTCGAAGCGATCAACATCCCGCTGATCGCCGACGCCGATACGGGCTACGGCAACCCGCTCAATGTCCGGCGCACCGTGCGCGAATATGAGCGCGCAGGCATCGCCGCGATTCACATCGAGGATCAGGTCAGCCCCAAGAAATGCGGCCACATGGACCGCAAGCGGGTCATCCCAGCGGAGGAGATGGCGGCCAAGATTCGCGCCGCCATCGAGGCTCGCCGCGACCCCGACTTCCTCATCATCGCCCGCACCGACGCCCGCGCGGTGGAGGGACTGGAAGCCGCGCTCGCCCGCGCCGAACGCTACCGCGAGGCGGGCGCCGACCTGCTCTTTGTCGAGGCGCCGCAGAGCCTCGCTGAGATCGAGGCCATCGCCAGTCGCCTGCGTGGCGCGCCGCTGCTCTATAACTGGGCCGAGCAGGGCAAGACACCGCCGCTCGCCTACGATCAGCTACGCGGGCTGGGATTCCAGCTCATCATCTTCCCCATCACGCTGCTGCTGACGGCGACACAGGCGATGCGCGCCGCCGCCGAACGCCTGCGCGCCGCTGGCTCACCGCTGCCGCTGCTCGAATCGCTGCCCACCTTCCAGCAGTTCACCGACTTCATCGGGCTGCCAGAGGTAAAGGCGATGGAGCGGCGCTATGGTGTCGAAGCCTGGGACGCCCGCGAGGAGGAGACCAGGTGACGCGGCGGCGCGTGAGAACGCGCGTGAGGCTGCTGGTATGGCGATAAGCGAGCGACCGCAAGCCGGAACCGTGGACACTCAGCGCCGCGCTGTCCTGCTGACCAGCGCGACCTTCTCGCAGTTCGGCGCGTCGGTGATGCAGCAGGGGACCTTCGTCCTCGGCGTCTTCATCGCCGCCGCCTACGGCCTCAGCCTCAGCCGCATGGCGCTGACGCTCTCGGCGCTGACCCTGGGCATGATGGTCTCTGGCCTCGTGACGGGCGGGCTGGTGGACCGCTGGGGGCCGCGGCGAGTGCTTTTCGTCGGCTCGCTGACGCTGGCCGCGCTGGGCGTCTGTGTCGCCATCAGCCCCAGCCTGCCTGTGACCACCGCGCTGCTCTTTGCCCTGGGCGTGGCCATCGGGACGATTCCACTCTCCGGTGTCAAGGTCATCCTGCGACTCTGGCCGCTGGAGCGGCGCGGCCTGCCGATGGGCGTGCGCCAGATGGGTGTGCCGCTCGGCGCGCTGGCCGCCGCGCTGATTTTACCCACCGTCGCCAGCCACACCGGCTTCCAGCCGGTCTACCTGGGATTCGCCGCGCTCGCGGGGGTAGGCGGCCTGGTCTTCTGGGCGCTGCTGCCGCCGGAGACAGACCACCACGCAGCGAGCATCGCGCGGCGCAGCGCGCCCCGCCAGACCAGCCGCCTGCTGGCCCCCGGCGCCTGCGGATTCCTGCTGGCGTGGGGCCAGTACACCCTCATCACCTACACCATTCCGATGCTGCGTGGGCTGGGGTTCAGCGTCGTGCTGGCGGGCGCCTTGCTGGCCTGCGCGCAGCTTGGCGGGGCCATCGCGCGGATGGCGCTGGGCGCGCTCTCCGACCGGATGGGCGGGCGACGCGATCAGGCGCTGCTGGGGGTCACGGCGCTCGGCGTGGCGCTGGCAGTCGCGCTGGCCTATCTGCCGCGCGGGCTGCCTATCTGGGCGCTGGCGGCGCTCTGGCTGGCGCTGGGTGTCGCCTACATCGGCTGGAACGCGCTGGCAGTGACGTGGGCAGGCGAGCGTGTCGCCGAAGCCCGCGCGGGCGCGGCGATGGGCCTGGAAACCAGCGCCATCCTGGCCGGAGCCGCCGTCTCGGCTCCCATCTTCGGCTTCGTCGCCGAAATCTCGCACGGCTACCGCGACGCCTGGCTCACCCTGGCCGCCGCTCTGACCCTCGCGCTGCTGTTGCTCTGGACGCAGGCGCGCCGTCCCGCCGCCGCGTCGTATACCGAGGAGTGATTGCCCATGCCCAGCGATCCACGCCCACGCGATGTCTCGATTGTCGATGTCTTCCCGCGCGACGGCTTGCAGACCATCCTGCATGAGCCACATCTGCGTGTTCCGACCACCGAGGAGAAGGTCGAGATCATCTCCCGCCTGGACGCCGCAGGCGTGCCAGCGATCGAGATCACCGGCTTTGTCCATCCGCGCGTCATCCCCAGCCTGGCCGACGCCGAGGAGGTCGCTCGCGCGGCGCTGGCCCGCCCCCACAACGCGACGTATTTCGCGCTGGTCCCCAACATGCGCGGCGCCGAACGCGCGATGGCGGCTGGCCTGCGCAAGCTCTCCTGCCTCATCATCGCCAGCGAGACCTATTCACAGCTCAACTCCAATATGAGCGTCGACCGCAATCTCGATGAGATCGATCTCATCGCCCGCGAGGCGCACGCGGCGGGCGTGGAGGTCAGCGTCGGGATGGGCACATCATTCGTCTGCCCATATGAGGGCCTCCAGTCTGAGGACCACATCCTGCGCATGGTTGGGCGCTACGTGGACGCGGGCATCCGCGAGGTCTCGCTGGCCGACAGCATCGGCATGGCCTGGCCGACGCTGATGCGCGAGCGGATTCGCGCGGTGAAGAAGCGCTGGCCGGAGCTACGTCTCGGCCTGCACCTGCACACGCTGGGCGGCTGCGCGCAGGCCAACGCTTTCGTCGCGTGGGAGGAGGGCGTAACGACGTTCGAAGGCTCGGTTGGCGGCATCGGCGGCGGCATCGCAATGCCCATCCACACCACCTCGATGGGCAACATCGCCACCGAAGATCTGGTCTTCCTCTTCGAGTCGTGCGGCGCCCGCACCGGCATCGACCGCATGGCGCTGGCGGCGATTGGCCGCGACACACAAAAGATGATTGGCACAGGCGGTAGCTTCACCACCGACTACGGCACGCTCGACGGTTTCCTGGAGCGAAGTCGCCGCGAATTGCCGCGCGTCCGCGTGGCGCCGCCAGGCGATTCCCACGCCCACTGATAACCTATCCACCTGGGATGTTGGCGCACGTCGCGCCCCCTCACCCCTAAGCCCCTCTCCCAGAGGGCGACGGGCTTTCCGGTTCCCCTCGCCCTCTGGGAGAGGGGCCAGGGGTGAGGGTTTAGCGCAATGACAACGACTGCATCAGACATGTTATGAGGCGCCGCGTCCGCCGCCCGCATGCGGTATGCTATCCCACGGATGGCCACTTGCGGCCAGAGGAGATGCGGGGAGCGCCGATGCGGTTCGATATCTTCACGCTGTTCCCGGAGATGCTGCACGGCCCGCTCGATGAAAGCATCATCGCGCGGGCGCGCGAGCGCGGCCTGGTGGAGATTCACACCTGGAACCCGCGCGATGTCACCACCGACCGCCATCATGTCGTGGATGACTATCCCTACGGCGGCGGCGCGGGCATGGTAATGAAGCCCGACCCCATCTTCACCGCTGTCGAGCGCGTCTATCAGAGCGGGCCGATCATCCTGATGTCGCCGCAGGGGCGCGTCTTCAGCCAGGCTATCGCGCGCGAGCTGGCGCGGGAGCCGCGCGTCACCCTGCTCTGCGGCCACTACGAGGGCATCGACGAGCGCGTCCGCGAACACCTCTGCACCGACGAAATCTCGCTGGGCGACTTCGTGCTGACGGGCGGCGAGCTGGCCGCGCTGGTGATCGTGGACGCCGTGGCGCGCCTGCTGCCGGGCGCGCTCGCCCCTGGCTCGACCGAGGAGGAGTCGCACACCGCCGGGCTGCTGGAGTACCCGCATTACACCCGCCCGCCGGAGTATCGCGGCTGGCGCGTGCCAGACATCCTGCTGAGCGGCAACCACGCCGCCGTCGCTCGCTGGCGTCGCAAGGAGTCGCTGCGCCGCACGCGCGCCCGCCGCCCCGACCTGCTCGCCGCGCTGGACCTTTCGAAGGCCGATCACAAGCTGCTGGCGGAAATTGAGGCGGAGGAAGCGGAGGCCACATCCGACGCCAAGCAGACTGGTGACTAAGACCGTTGGCCTGCTCACGCGGCGGCGAGCTTACCCGTCACGCTGGTCTGGTAGCTCCAGACACCCTTCGCGTTGGTGGCGTACACAGCGAAGAGTGGAGCCGAGGCGAGGTCGCCTGTCGCGTCGAATGCGATCTTGCCCGTCACGCCGGAGTACGTCCCCGTCGCCACGGCTTGCAGCGCGCCCGCGCGGGTCGGCGTCTTGCCTGCCGCGATCAATGCCTTCAGCGCGCTGATCTCATCTATCGCCGCGTCGTAGGCCAGCGCGCTCTGCGGCGTTGGCTGCGCGCCGGAGAACGCCGCCGCATACGCCGCCGCGAAGGTCTTGCCGCCGGGCATGCTCGTAACATTCTGCCCTGGTAGCAGGCCTGTCGTGTTCGCGCCGAGCAGCGCGCCGCCCACCGCCGCGCCCCAGCCCGGATCGCCTGCCGCCGAGCCTGCCAGCAGCAACGGCTCGGCCAGCGCGCCAGACTGCGAAAGCGTCGCCCGCAGCCGCGCCGCAGCCGCCGCGTCACCCGCGAAGAAGACGCAATCCGGGTTGGCGTCCACAATCGCCGACACCGCCGTCTGCACGCCCACCGCGTCGCCTAGCGTGAAGCTGGCGCTGCCCGTCAGCGTCCCCTTCGCCGCCTTCAGTTCGCGCTCGAAGGCCGCCGCCTGCGCCTTGCCCGACGGCGTGCCATCATCCACCACGAAGACTGCGTGCGCGCCGAACCCATGCGCCGAAGTCGAGGCCAGCGCCAGGTCGGCGGCGGCCACTCCGGCCTGACTGTCATCCGCAGTCTGGCGAAAGAAGCTGATGGGCTTGCCCTTGGGATGCAGCTGGCTAAACGTGACGCCATTCGCGCTGGCCTGGCTGGCCTGCGTCAGACCCGGCAACATCGCCGTTGGGCTGATCGTCACTACGCCCGCCTGCGCCAGCGCGGGCAGCGCCGCCTCCGCGCCAGGGCTAGTGGCCGGCCCGATTGCCCCCATCACCTGCGGATTGGCCAACGCCTGCGCCACGCTCGCGCCCAGCGCCGCGTCCGTCTCATCGAGATGGGTCGCGCTCAGGGTATAGCCCCCGCCCAGCGATGTGTTCTGCTTGACCGCCAGATCGACGGCGTTGGCCATCGAGACGTAGATGGCGCTCTGCTCGCCGCTCGCGGGGAAGATGGCCAGCAGCGAGAGCGCCTTGCTGTCCGAGGAGGTCGGCGCGCCCAGCTTGCAGCCCGCCAGCCAGCCGACCAGCAGTAGCGCGATCAGCGCGGGCGCCAGGCGATGGCGCGGCGACGCGGGGGCGCGTCGGGGCGCGCGAGAGGTATGCGTCACGCTGGCGACCGCCTTCACTGGTACGACACAAAGAGCGGCTGCGGGAACAGGCTCATCACATCCTGGGGCGACTGGAACGGCGAATCGAACTGGTTGTCGCCGGCGTACGGATAGAACAGCTTGTACCCGCCGTACTCGATCAGGTTCTGCTGGACGAAGACCTGATAGTCACCAATCTTGTTCCCTGCGCCGCCCCAGCCATCCGACTGCAACACCACCGAGACATCAGGGCTGAGCTTGATGGCGCTCTTGTGTCGAATGACTGACGGGTCCCACTGATGGACAACGAGCACCTTGCGCGGCAGGTGAAACTTCAGCGAGGTCTGGGCCAGATAGTTGATCGCCCAGTTGATCTCGCTGGCGTCCATCCAGCCGAGGCAGCAGGGATAGCCCGCCGCCTCGGCGTAGCCCGCTGGCGTGTTGGGGAAGTGGAACTCAGTGTCCAGCGCCAGCTCGGTGAACGAATATTTCTGGAGGTAGGGCTGCACCTGCTCCACGACGGCGGTGGCGACTGGCTCGACGCCAAGCTGCATGTCAAAGAACAGGAGCAGGTGGTGCTGCTGGCAGAACTGGATGTAGGCCATGATGGTCGCGTCATCGGTGCCAGAGGCGCACCACTTTGAGAACTGCGCGCACGGCTGGATGACATTGATGACCAGATCGAGCGCAAGCTGCACGGGATGTGTCGGGTCGAGCGCGGCGTACTGCTGGCCGAGCTGCTGGAACTGCGGCATGTAGGCCGCCAGCATGTCCAGATTCGAGGCCGGGCCGTTGTATTGCCCGCCGCCGACGATGCCATAGACTGCGATGATGCGGTCATTGGGCAGCGGCGCGCCGACCGAGGGGTCGAATGGCGGCGTCGCGCTGACGTTGGCGATGCCCAGTGAGGCCGCATTGCCGCTCGCGGGCGGTGGCGCGCTTGCCTGTCCGCAACCCGCCAGCATCACCACCACGCACAGCGCCGTGAAGGCCAGCGCGAGGGGCCGCGAGCGGCGCGCCTCTGGAGCGCGGATGGCCGTCATGCGCCTGTTCCTCCTCGCGACGCGCGCAGCAGAGCGCGGTTCAGTCTTTGTAACCCGTGCGAGCGCGCCCTGCGCGACACGCCACATCTATCAATACGTTTGAGACCCGTCCAGAACGTAGCCCGCGTCCCCCTGAAGTACCGCTGACGCCCACGCGACACATGTTGCGGGTGAATCGCGCCGGAAAAGTGTACGTGGAGCATTGTCGATTGTATAATGGGGCGAAGCCAGCGCGCGTTGGGCATAGTCCATGTGTCACACATGCCGCGCGACACGCCTGGCGCGACCGACCTAACGGCTAACACTCCGCACGACGCCGACGCACTGCCGCGTCATCAGCGGTGTGTTGTACTTCACCTCTCTCAAAAGGAGACCGTGTCCCATGACCTACGTCATCGTGAGTCCGTGTATCGGCGTCAAAGATGGCAGTTGTGTTGATGTCTGCCCGGTAGATTGCATCCATCCGGCGGCAGGGGAGCCGGGGTACGACGGCGAAGATCAACTCTACATCAACCCTGAGGAATGCATCGACTGCGGCGCCTGCGAGCCTGCCTGCCCGGTGAGCGCCATCTTCGAGGAGAGCGCCGTGCCGGTGCAGTGGAAGGAGTACGTCAAGATCAACGCGGACTACTACGAGGGCAAGTGACGCCCGACGCGCCGGTCTGATATCCCCGAACCTCACCCCTGGTCCCCCTCTCTCTCCTGTGAGAAGGGGCCGGAGGTGAGTGGCTTCGTCCGATACTCATCTCAATGGAGAACGATTTGTTCTGGCCACGCTTCGCGCTGGCAC